>CAZZZE010000095.1:0-8656 GCA_964658365.1 uncultured Jatrophihabitantaceae bacterium | reverse complement strand
CGTCGACGGCTGCCGACGCCCGTGCCGGGTCCTGGCGGATCGCGTCCTGCAACCGCGCATCGAGCGCAAGATCCCTGATCAGCGCCGCGCTCGAGAGCAGCGTCGTGTCGTGCCCGGCGAAGATGCCTGCCCGCAGCCAGGCCCTGGCCACCGAGTCGCTGATCGGTTCGTCCCCGATCTTGGTCTGCAACGCATAGCTCAGGAAGTCCTCACGCGGCGCGGCGCGGCGGTTAGCGACCTCTTCTCCACACATGTCCTCCAACTGCAGCATGGCCTGCGGATCGTTGTGCGCCACCCGGTCGCTGACCTCGAAGAAGGCGAGCCCTCGCTCCGGGTCGATGCCCAGGGTCTGGGCGATGACCTGGATCGGCAGCTTGGCGGCGACGTCGCGGACGAAGTCGCCTCCGCCGTTGGCGACGAACTCGGAGACGTACTTGTCGGTCAGTGACCGCACGGTCGGTTCGTACTCGCGAATCTTGCCGGAGTTGACCCATTCGGCGTAGAGCTTGCGGTACTTGCCGTGTTCCGGCGGATCCATCTCGAGTGCGACACCGAGCGGACGGCCTGGCATGTCGGGGAAGAACACGCCCTGCGCCGAGCTGAAGCGCTTGTAGTCCGATGCCGCATCGCGCACCTGGTCGTAGGCCGAGATCACCCAGAAACCGTCGTAGGCGTCTGACCACACGGGCGTGGGCTCGTCGAGCAGCCCGTGGTACAGCGCGCGCAACTCGGCCTCCGTGGTCCGTGCGTTGTGGTCGAAATGCACGATCGGACACGTTGCAGTCTCTGGAGCGTTCGTCACGGTCGGTCCTCCACGATGGTCATCGGTGTTCGTCAGCATTGAAGTCGCAGCGTTCGCCGCGGGCCAGCAGGTCATCCCGACTGATGGGACGTGGTTCAGCTGACGGCTCGGTGGGCCAGGACGTTGTCCGCCTTCGACAGCGTCCGGGACATGCCGAGCGCGGCGGTACGCACAGCCGGGCCCATCTTGGCCGCGTCGAAGTTCGTCACCGATCCGGTGATCGACACCGCGGCGACGACGCGCTCGTGCCCGTCGAAGACCGGTGAGGCGACGCAGGCGATGCCCACCATGGATTCCTCGTACGCGTGGGCGAGTCCGGTGTCGCGCACCGCCTTGAGCTGGCGGGCGAGCAGGCCGGGTGCCGTGACGGTGTACGGGGTGCACCGGCGCAGCGGTCCTTCCAGCACCGCCTGGACTGCGGCCTGATCGGCATACGCGAGCAGCGCTTTGCCGGCCGCGGTGCAGTGCGCCGGCACCCGACCGCCGATGCGCGAGCGCGACCGCGGGCCGTTGCGGCGAAGGAACTTGGCCAGGAACAGCATGTCCCGACCGTCCAGTACGGCGAGTTGCACCGTCTCCTTGCAGGCCTCGTGCAGGTCGAGCAGGTGCGGTAACGCTGCATCGCGCAGGCTGACCTGCCTGGGCACTCGCATGCCCAGTTCGAACAGCTGGATCCCCAGTCGGAATCCGGTGGCCGTGCGTTCGACCATGCCCCACTCGCTCAGGGTGCCGAGCAGCCGGTGGACGGTGGCCTTCGGCAGCCGCGAAATGGCGGTCACCTCGGCGAGGCTCAGATCCTGGCGGGTGTTGGCGTCGAAGCAGCACAGGATCGACATCGCCCGACCGACCACCGAGATCGGTGGACCATCCGCGGCATCATCCCATTCAGTGGAATCCATCACACAATCATGCCGATTGCGGGATGAGAAGTCCACAATGCCGACGAAGAACTGCGAGTGCGTGTCCTATGACCGCCGGCTGGGCCCTGCGGGGACGGCGTCAGACGTTCACGATCTCCTTGGGCGGCTGGGTGGCGTGGCCCCAGTAACTGGCCGATGTGTAGTGGCTGACCACCCAGGTCGCGTCGTCCACCCGGCGGCCCTCGATCCCGTACTCCACCGAGAATCCCGACGGCGTCCGGCAGTAGAAGCTGAGCATCCGGTCGTTGGTGTGCCGGCCCAGGGTCGAGTCGACGGTGATGCCGTCGGCGATCACCTTGTCGTAGGCGTAGCCCACTGCGTCGATGGAGGAGACCTCGAACATGAGGTGCTGCAGCATCGGTGACATGCCCGGCAGGTCCGCAGCGGCGATCGTGTGGTGGCGCGGGTTGCAGTGCAGGAAGTGCCCCGTCATGCCCGGTGCGAACCCGATGGTGTCGCTGAGGCGGAAGCCGAGCTTGGTGATGTAGAAGTCGTTGAACGCGTCGATGTCGTCGACGAACAGGAACGCATGCCCGATCCCCATGTCCTCGATGACGAACGTCGCGCCGGTGGGCGAGACGAACGGCGCCGCCGCCTCCTCGTGACCGACGAAGAACTCGATGCGGTTGCCGGACGGGTCCTTCGTGCTCAGCATGGCGACGACGCGACGCTCGGCGCAGACCTCAGCGCCCTCTTCGACGACCTCGAGGCCTTGGGCCCGGAGGTTCTCGCCGAACTCGGCCAGGGCCGCACGGGTGCCGATCTCGAAGCCGAGATAGTGCAGCTGACCGTTGGTGCCGTGGTGGATGGCGAGCCGGAACGAACGGCCGTCCATCCGGAAGTACAGCGTGTCCTCGTCCGGGCGTGACGTGCCGACCTGCAGGCCCAGCACCTCGGTGCCGAACGACCGCCAGGCGTCGAGGTCCTCGCCGCTGACCCCGACATAACCGAGGCCCTTTATGAAACTCATAGTGTTTGTCCCCTGCTGATGACCGTGCGACTACCTCGGGCTCCCCGAAGACCGCCAGTGTCGTCCGTCGCCGGATCGCGATGCACGCCGCCCGGTTCATCCTGTGGAACAGGGGCAGCGGTCAGCCGTGGCTTCCGTCCGGGAGCAGACTGCCGTGAGGTCCACTCGTCGGAACGGCGAGCATGACGGTCCCACCATCCTCCGCGATGATCTGGACGAGCGGCAGGGTCTGCCGTCCGACGTGCGAAGAGGGTGTCCTGAGTGGCTTTGACCGAAGAGGGAATCGTCAAGATCGAGGGTCTGGCGAGCCGGTGGGTGCGCCTGCCGGGTGGCGCGAAGGTCCACTACGTGACCAGCGGTGAGGACGGCCCGGCCATCGTGCTGCTGCACGGCGGCATCATCGGCTCGTCCGGCACGGCAGGCTGGCAGTTCATGGCCCCGTTCCTCGCCGAACACGGCTTCCGCGTCTACTGCCCCGACATGCCGGCGTTCGGCCTGACCGAGGACCCCGAGCCCTTCTACATCCGGGGCATCGCCGGGCACGTCGACTTCATCCACGACTTCACGACCGCCCTGGGCCTGGACACCTTCCACCTGGGCGGCAACTCGATGGGTTGCAACAACGCGGTGAACTACGTGGTCGCCCACCCGGAGCGCGTGCTCAGCCTGGCGCTGATCGCGGGTGGCATCGGCGACCTCGTCTCGCACGAGGAGGACATGGCGATCCGTAAGGAGGTCGGCCACGTGTTCCCGGCGATCAACATCTTCGACGGTAGCCAGGAGTCGATGAAGACGATGCTGAACGCGATCATCTACCGCCCGAACTCGATCAGCGACGATCTGCTCGAGATGCGCACCCGGGCTGCCAACCACCACCGCGAGGCCTACAAGGAACACTTCGCCACCATCGTCGCCGGCCAGTCGCCGAGCGAGGCAGTGCGTTTCCGGACGAAGGGCCGGCTGGACAAGCTGCCGATCCCGGCGATCTACCTCTACGGCAGGCAGGACGTGCTGTTGCCGGTGGAACTCGGTTACCTGCAGGAGGACCGACTGCCCAACTTCCAGTTCTTCTACCCCGACGAGTGCGGCCACCAGGGCCAGACCGACCAGCCGGAGATGTTCAACCAGGTGTTCCTGGAGTTCTTCCGGGACGGCCAGGTGAGCCGCAAGACGGCCGACTGGGCCGGCGTCTCCACCCGCCGGCCGGAGATCGCGGACTACGTCGCGTCCGCCTGAGCCGTCCCGGAAGCCCGCCAGGACGACTCAGGTCCGGCGCGGCTGAAACTCAGGTCCGCCATGCGGCTACTCAGGTCCGCCATGCGTCCAGGCGGCGTTCGAGCACCTTGAGCGCCGAGGTGAGCACGATCGCCGCCAATGCGAAGATCAGCACTCCGACGAAGGCCTCATCGCTGTTGAGGACCTGGCTGGCCGACACGATGAGACCGCCGACACCGTCATTGCCCACGAAGTACTCCGCTACGACCACACCGATCAACGCAAGCGACAGCCCCTGCCGCAGTCCGGCGACGATGCCGGGCAGTGCGCCAGGCAGCGCGACGGTCCGAAGGACCTGGGCGCTGCCGGCACCGAAGCTCTGGGCGACGGTGAGCAGTTGCCGGTCAGCGGTGCGCACGCCGACCGCGACGTTGATGATGATCGGGAACACGGCAGTGCTCCAGACGATGACGACCTGCGACGTGAACCCGATGCCCGTCCACACCATGATCAGTGGAATCAGCGCAATGCGCGGGGATGCGTACAGCACTGACACGAACGGGTCGGCGGCGGCCTCCACGGTCTGGTACCACCCCATAAGGACACCGATCAGGATCCCCGAGACGACGGAGATCCCGAAACCGACGAGCAGCAGTTGCGTCGATTTCCACATCGCCGTCCACAGCTCGCCGGTGGAGCTCAGGGTGCGAGTCGCCTTGACGACCCCCCACGGGGAACTGAACAGCAACGGGTTGATCACCTTGGTCGACGACAGCACCTGCCACACTGCGATCGCCGCGAGGAATGCCGTGGTGCTGATCCCCAGGCGACGGCGACTCGAGAGTTCCCGTCGCGACCACGTCCGCCGTCGGCCGGGCATGGTCGGCCAACCCGATGTCGGCCGCCGGCGCACCTGCGCTGTGTCCTCGACCTGTGCTGCGCTCACTTCGCACTCACCGTCCGTGCGTAGGAGGCATCGATGAGCGACGCCGGATTCGTCGTCTTCGCTTGCGGGGCGAGATTCGTGATGGACGCAAGCAGCGTCTTTTCCAGAGCAGCCGTCGGGACGAGTGAATCGGTCAGTGTGGTGAGCGACGCCTCGTAGGACTCTTTCGCTCCCTCGGCAGTTGACTTCAGTGAGTTCTTGATCGTCGTTTGCGCGGCGGCCGGTTTCGATTTCCATGCCGCGACCGAGTCCCGCAGGGCGCGGATCAGGTTCTCGGTAACCTTCTTGTGGGTGCTCGCGTATGGCATGTAGCCGACCATTTCGGCGTAGGGCCAGCTGTAGCCGTTCTTGAAGTCCAGGAGTAGCGACCCTCCCTTCACGCTTTTCGCGGCACCGTTACTGGTCGGTGGTCCGGCGACGAACGCGTCGATCTGACCGGACGAGAATGCCGATACCAACGAACCGGTGTTGCCCAGTGGCACAAGCTTCACATTCGAATCGGTGAGCCCGGCCTTCTGTAAGGCCTTTTCCAAGAAGATCGTCGTTGTTGATCCCGTGCTGGTGATTCCCAATCGCTTGCCGCGCAGGTCCTGCAGCGTCTTGACGTTGCCCGCGGCGACAACCTGGAAGTCCGGCTTGTCTGCCCACACTGCGAGCGACTTCACGTTCACCCCTTTGAGCGCCACGAGTTCTGGCTGCGGACCCGCGGTCGCGACGTAGTCCACCCTGCCGGCGGACAGCGTCGGGAGCATCGTCGTAGCGGTCAGGGGTGTGAACTTCACCGTGAGCCCGTACTTGGCGAAAATGCCCTGCTCGCTGCCGAAGGTGGGGATGTAGAGATCGGCGACCGGGCCGCCGATACCGACCGTGATGGTGGTGGTGGAGCCCGCGGCCCCCGACGACGAGGAAGAGCTCGAGCAGCCGGCGACGACTGTCAGGACGGCTGCCGTGGTCAGGCACGCAGCCAACGGGCGGCGCGCTGAGCGAAACGAGATCATGCGGGGCTCACTCTCTTCTTGTTCAGCAATAGGGCTTGGAGGTCGAGTACCAGCGTCGACATCTGCGAGCCGGCCATGTCGGTCCGAGACCGTGGTCGGGGCAGTTCGACATCAACAATTTCGCGGATCCGGCCGGGCTGCGGCGAGAGAACGACGACGCGATCACCGAGGTAGACAGCTTCCTCGGCATCGTGGGTGATGAAGACTGTGGTGCGGTCGGTCCCGACTGCGAGGCGATTCAACTCGTCCTGCATCGTCTGCCGGGTCAGCGCGTCGAGCGCCCCGAACGGTTCGTCCATCAAGAGCAGCCGTGGCCGCGTGACGAGTGCACGCGCGAGATTGGCTCGTTGCTGCATGCCACCCGAGAGCTGGTGCGGGTAGTAGTCGGCGAACTTCTCCAGTCCGACGAGCGCAAGACCCTCGCGCGCGGCCTCGGTGCGCTCGCGTGCGCCCCCTGATCGCCGGATCTCGAGGCCGTATTCGACATTGCCGAGAACTGTCCGCCACGGCAGCAGGGATGGCTTCTGGAACACGACAGCCGTGAAATCCGACGGCCCGTCAACGATGTCGTCGCCGATGTAGATATGCCCTGCGTCTGCTTTCTCGAGCCCCGCGACGCAATTGAGCAACGTGCTCTTTCCGCTTCCCGACGGACCGACGACGGTCACGAATTCGCCTGGGGCGACGGTGAGGTTGATGTCGTCCAGGACAACGAGCGGTTCGACGGGCTTGTTGCGTTTTGCCCGCTGGTGATAGGCCTTTCGGAGGTTCTCAACTCTGAGCATGTGCACCTCTCCAGACGGTGATAGGCGCGCTGGGCAAGCGCTCGATATCACTCGTACGTGCTATTCAGGTAGGGCGAATGGCAGGGAAGCGACTCCTTGTCCTGAATGCGGGGTTGATGATTCCGGGATGCTAGGCCAAATATTGGATGATGACCAGAGACATCCACGATGCTGATCGATCAGGCAGAGTCGGCCGGAGTTCGGTGGGGCGAGCGCTGCGTTCCGTTCACTGGGATGGACGACGGCTGCCGTTGAGACCGCTGTGCCAAGCTCGGGGTGCAGTCGCAGCTACAGTGATCATGTGAAGGGCTGACCGATGACGTTGCACATCAATGACGAAGACCTCGACGGTTTTGTATCCCTCGAACGAGGTGAGGTCGACCGGCGGATCTTCTCCGACGAGGACATCTTCGAGCAGGAGATGGAGCTGATCTTCGGGCGAGCGTGGCAGTTCCTCTGCCACGAGACGCAGATCCCCAAGCCGGGCGACTTCTTCGAGACGCCGGTCGGTCGCGACAACGTCCTCACCGTGCGGCAGCGCGACGGCTCGATCAAGGCGTTGCTGAACACCTGTCCGCACCGGGGGAACGCGGTCTGTCGTGCCGAAGAGGGCAACACCAAGGCGTTCATGTGCACCTACCACGGTTGGTCGTTCGACCTCGCCGGGAACCTCATCGGGGTTCCCGACCTCGACCGCTTCTACAAGGGCGACCTGGACAAGTCCAAGCACGGCATGGTGCCCGTCCCGCAGATGGCGAACTACAAGGGCTTCATCTTCTGCACGATGGACGACGAGGCGCCGTCCTTGGAGGACTACCTCGGCCCGACCGGTCGGATGTCGATCGACCTGCTGGCCGCACGTGACGTCGAGATCGTCCCCGGCATCCAGAAGTTCATCATTGACTGCAACTGGAAGTTCGCGGTCGACAACGTGGTCGACTGGTACCACGCGCAGATCACCCACATGTCGGCCCTGGGCATGGTCGCCGGCGACCCCGACGCGGTCGTAGATTCCGGCGGAGCCACCGACACCCTCGGCAACGAGCTGCAGATCCCCTCCGGCGCGTCGGACGGCATGACCGACCTCGTCCTGCTCGCCGAGTACGGGCACGTGGTGGGCGGGCCTAAGGTCAGCGGGCTGTACCCCAGCGCGGCCATGGACCAGTCCTGGCGCACCCGCCCGGAGGTCGTCGAGACGCTCGGCCCCATCGGCGTCGAGGTCGCCGGCCACCCGAACATCTTCCCGAACCTCTGGGTCGTGCCGCTGGTCAGCCAGATCGCGTTGCGGGTGCCGGTCGGACCGATGAGGACCGAGATGTGGTGGTTCAGCTTCATGCCCAAGGACGTCACGCCGCAGCAGCGGGGCATGAACATGTGGCTGCTCAACCACGGCCAGGGTCCGGCCGGGTTGTTCGAGCAGGAGGACGGCGAGAACTGGGCGCAGCAGTCGCTGCAGGTGCGCGGCCGGCGCAGCCAGCGGATCCCGCAGGCGCTGAAGATGAACCTGGGCCGTGGCGAGGTCATCAAGGAGCACGGCCTTGCTCGCATCGAGGACTCCTCCAACGAGCACGCTCAGCTCTGGCTCTACTACTCGTGGGCGCAATGGATGAAGGGCCTGGACTGGGACGGGCTGCGCAAGGCCACGGTCCCGCCGGACGTCATCTAGCCGGCTCGAACCTCAACCACAGTTCTTCGAAAGAGGTAATCCCATGACGACGATCGAGCACGAAGTCGCTGTCGACCCGGAGCTGACCGCAGCGATGGTGTTGCAGTACCAGGTCGAGAAGTTCTACTACGACGAGGCCGCGCTACTGGACGCCCACGACTACGAGCGCTGGACCCAGCTGTTCTCCGACGACACGCACTACTTCATGCCGATCCGGCGCACGCGCCTGCGTCGCGAGCTGGCCATGGAGTTCACCCAGCCTGGCGAGATGGCCTACTTCGACGACGACAAGGGAACGCTGATGGCGCGCGGGAAGAAGTTCTCCAGCG
Organism: uncultured Jatrophihabitantaceae bacterium; assembly: GCA_964658365.1. Lineage (GTDB taxonomy): Bacteria > Actinomycetota > Actinomycetes > Mycobacteriales > Jatrophihabitantaceae > Jatrophihabitans. The sequence goes on along the minus strand of CAZZZE010000095.1, from coordinate 25 downwards.
GCCAGTCCTGGGCCGAGGACCCGCC
>CAZZZE010000094.1:0-8656 GCA_964658365.1 uncultured Jatrophihabitantaceae bacterium | reverse complement strand
CGCAGGCGCTGTGGGCCGGCAAGCTGTTCCACATCGACCTCAACGGCCAGCGCAGTATCAAGTACGACCAGGACCTCGTCTTCGGCCACGGCGACCTCACCAGTGCCTTCTTCACCGTCGACCTGCTCGAGAACGGCGCCGTCGGCGGCGGCCCCAGCTACACCGGCCCGCGGCACTTCGACTACAAGCCGTCGCGGACGGAGGACATCACGGGCGTCTGGGACAGCGCAGCGGCGAACATGCGCATGTACCTGCTGCTCAAGGAGCGCGCCGCGGCCTACCGCGCCGACCCCGAGGTTCAGGAGGCCATGCAGTACTCAGGCGTCACCGCGCTCGGCGAGGGCACCCTCGGCAGCGGCGAGAGCTTCGGTGACCTGCTCGCCGACCGCAGGGCCTACGAGAAATTCGACACGGCCACGGCCGCACAGCGCGGCTTCGGCTTCGTCCGGCTCAACCAGCTCGCCCTCGAGCACCTGCTCGGCGCCCGCTGAGCGGCGGCTGCCCGGGGTTGCGGCCCTGGGTGGCCTGCCCGCGAAGTCAGTACACGTAGCTCTCCAGGAACGCGTTGCCGAAGCAGCGCTGCGGGTCGTACGCGGCGGCCAGCGCGCGGAAGTCCGCGAGCCGGGGGTGCGCGGCCCGCACGTCGGCCGGCGCCATGCCGAACACCTTGCCCCAGTGCGGTCGGGCGGCGAACGGCGCCAGCGCGCTCTCGACCTGCGCCAGGGCCGGGCGCACGAGGTCGTCGTCGTTGACCCACGTGAAGTGCAGCGCCACCGAGTCGCGCTCGCGGAACGGGCTGATCCAGAGCTCGTCGGCAGCGATCGCGCGCACCTCGCTGACCAGCAGCGCCGGATGCAGCTCGAGACCGCGCACCGCCTCGATCGCCGCGGCCCCGTCTGCCCGGGCCACGAAGAACTCGGACTGCTGCTCGTCCCCGGCGCTGGGGGTGAATTCGAGCTTGAAGTGCGGCAGGCGGGCGATCCACGGCCCCGGCCGGCCGAGCTGGTCGGTGCTCGTGGCGGCGTCGGCCCCGGCGATCGGGTGCTGCTCGACCTCGGCCGGGCGGGCGCCCCAGCGCGTCCCGTCGACCACCGGCGCGTCGGCGAGCGACTTGATCCAGATCTGGTCGAGCCGGTCTCGGTCGCGCCACTCGGTGAACAGGCTGACGCTGTAGCCGGCGGACAGCACGCCGTCGAGGTCGCCGAGCACCGCGTCGAGCGAGGCGTCGAGCCAGACGTCCTGCCGCAGCCGGTAGCTGGGCTGCAGCGCCAGGCGCAGCGACGTCGTGACGCCGAGCGCGCCCAGCGACAGCACCGCGCCCGGGAACTGCGCGTCACCCGCATGGAGCGAGACGAGCCCGCCGTCGGCACGGACGAATTCGATGCCCACGACCTGGCTGGCCAGGCAGCGGTTGCCGACGCCGGAGCCGTGCGTGCCGGTGGCGGTGGCGCCGCCCACCGTGATGTGCGGCAGCGAGCCCAGGTTGGCCAGCGCCCAGCCCTGCTTCTCGAGCACACCGCCGAGCTCGCCGTAGCGGACCCCGGCCCCGACCTCGACGGTGCGGGTGCCCGCGTCGATCTCGATGGGTCGCGCCAGCTCGGCCACCGACACGAGGTCGCCGTCGGTGTCGGCGATGCGGTTGAACGAGTGGCCCGAGCCCAGCGCCCGGACGCGTGCAGCCCCGGCGACGATCTCCTGCAGGTGATCGACCGTCTGCGGGCGATGCAGCCGGCCGGTCGAGAAGGTGATGTTGCCGGCCCAGTTCGTGATGGTCGTCGTGGTCATGCCGGTGCTCCCGTGGGCGTCGTGACGACGGCCGGGCGCTCGACCTGGCGGACGGTGAGCTCGCGTGCTTCGGCGTAACGCTCGCGGACCCAGGGCTGCGCCGCACCGTCGTAACTCTCGAGGTTCTGGACGGGCCAGTGCGGCGGCTCACCCGCGCCGGACAGGGCCCAGGCGGCCTGCCGGGCCGCGCCGTCGGCGACGTACTCCCCCGCCGGCGGCACGAGCACCGGCACGCCGAGCACCGAGGGCGCGATCGCGCGCAGTGCGGCCGAGCGGGCGCCGCCGCCGATCAGCACCAGCCGCTCGGCGCCCGCGCCGTGCTCGCGCAGCGCGTCGAGGCCGTCGGCCAACCCGCACAGCAGCCCCTCGACGGCGGCGCGGGCCAGGTTGGCGGCCGTCGCCGTCGCGAGGGTTAGGCCGTGGATCGCGCCGGTTGACCAGGGCTTGTTGGGCGTGCGCTCGCCTTCGAGGTAAGGCACCAGGACGAGCCCGCCCGCACCGGCCGGGGCCGAGAGCGCCAGGCGGGACAGCTCCTCGAGCGTGACCTGCAGCAGCGCGGCGGTGGCGCTCAGAACGCGCGCGGCGTTGAGGGTGCAGACGAGTGGCAGGAAACGACCGGTCGCGTCGGCGAAACCGCTGACGATGCCTGTGGCATCCGCGGTTGGGCGCTCACTGACCGCGCTGACGACTCCGGAGGTTCCGATCGAGGCGACGACGTCGCCCGGGCGGGCCTGCAGGCCGAGGGCTGCCCCGGCGTTGTCGCCGGTGCCGGCCCCGAGGAGCTGACCGGCCGGCGAGCGGCCGGGGCTGGCGGCCGGGGCGAGGACGGCCGGCACGTGCGGCACGTGCCCGAGAGCCGTGGCGAGGACGTCGGGCAGGTACTCCCCGGCGGCCGGCGACCAGTACCCCGTGCCACTGGCGTCGCCGCGGTCGGTCGCCAGCGCCTCGAGCCGGCCGGTGCCGCCGAGGCGCCAGGTCAGCCAGTCGTGCGGCAGGCACACCGCGGCGGTGCGCGCGGCGGAGTCCGGTTCGTGCTGCGCCAGCCAGCGCAGCTTGCTCACGGTGAGCGAGGCGACCGGGACCGAGCCGGTGCGCTGCGCCCACTGAGCGGCTCCGCCCGCCGCCTCGTCCACGAGGTCGGCCGCTGCGCCGGCCGAACGGACGTCGTTCCACAGCAGCGCCGGGCGCACGACGTAGCCGGACTCGTCGAGGCAGACCATGCCGTGCTGCTGGGCGGCCACCGCGATGCCCGCGACGTCGTCGAGGCCGCCCGCCTGCGCCGTGGCCTCGGCCAGCGCGTCCCACCAGCGATCGGGGTGGACCTCGGTGCCGACGGGGTGCGGCGCGCTGCCGCTGCGCACGAGCTGCCCGGTCCCGGCGTCCCGGACGACGACCTTGCAGGACTGGGTCGACGAGTCGATCCCGGCGACGAGGGCTCCAGGCTCGGACATATATCGGACACTCCTGCGACATCGGTTGATAACAAAATGGGCTCGACTTCCAGTGAACCACCTCACCGTGGGATATGTTCGCGCGCACAACATTCACGGGCGTAGCTTGATGAGCGCCCACTTCTCGTGGAAAGGCTGTCTGCATATGCGCAGAAGCAGTGTGGTCATCGCGGCGGTCGGGGTCACTGCCGCATTCGCCCTCTCGGCGTGTGGAAGTTCCAGCGGCAGCAAGAGCTCGTCGACCGCTCCGAAGTCCACCGGCAGCACCGGTTCGTCGTCCTCCTCGACCACTGGCGGCACCGTCGACGGCAAGAACGCCAAGGTCGGCATCATCCTGCCCGACACCACCTCCTCGCCGCGCTGGATCACGGCCGACCCGAACGCCCTCAAGGCGGACTGCACCAAGTACAAGCTCGACTGCCAGATCCAGAACGCCAACGGCTCGGCGTCGAAGATGAAGACCATCGCCCAGCAGATGGAGTCCAGCGGCGTCAAGGTGCTCATGATCGTCGACCTGGACGCCGCGTCCGGTGCCGCGATCGAGCAGCAGGCCAAGAAGGCCGGTGTCATCCCCGTCGACTACGACCGCCTCACCCCCGGCGGCGGCGCGGCGCTCTACGTCTCGTTCGACAACGTGAAGGTCGGTCAGGTCCAGGGCACGGCCCTGACGCAGTGCCCGCAGGTCAAGGGTCAGAAGTCGGTCAAGTACGTCGACATCGACGGCGCCCCGACCGACAACAACGCCACCCTGTTCGCCCAGGGGTACGACGGCGTGCTGAGCAAGACGCCGGGCTGGACCCGCGTCGCGAAGCAGACCGGTCAGTGGGACGCCCCCACGGCGGGTCGCGTCTTCAACTCGATGCTGGCCAAGACGCCGGGCATCAAGGCCGTCATGGTGGCCAACGACACGATGGCCGGAGCCGTGATCACCGACCTCAAGCGGCAGAACCTGAACGGCAAGGTGGCGGTCTCGGGTCAGGACGCCAGCGCGGCCGGCCTGCAGGCCATCCTCACCGGTGACCAGTGCTTCAGCATCTACAAGCCGTCGACGTCCGAGGCCGACCCGGCCATCAAGGCGATCGCGGCGCTGGCCAACGGACAGGCGCCCGACACCAAGGGCGTCACGATCGAGGACCCGCAGACGCACCAGAAGGTCCCGGCCATCCTGGCCACCCCGATCGCCGTCACCAAGGCGAACGTGGCCCAGCCGATCAATGACCAGTACACGCCGAAGAGCAGCGTGTGCACCGGAACCTACGCCAAGCTGTGCACGGCGGCCGGGGTCAAGTAGTTCCCAGCACCAGGTAGTACGCACGATCGAACTGTGGACGGGTGGCCGTCCTCCGCACAGCAGCGGGGGCCGGCCACCCGAACCCATGAAACGAGAACTCGGAAGGACTGACGGTGGCGAACGAGCCGATCCTGCAGCTGCGGGGAATCAACAAGAGCTTCGGCCCGGTGGACGTGCTGCGCAGCGTCGACTTCGCCGCCCGCGAGGGCGAGGTGACGGCCCTGGTCGGCGACAACGGGGCCGGCAAGTCGACCCTCGTCAAGTGCGTGTCCGGCACCTACAGCATCGACTCGGGTGACTACCTCTTCGCGGGCAAGCCGGTCACGGTGCACACGCCCCGTGACGCGAGCGCCCTCGGCATCGAGGTCGTCTACCAGGACCTCGCGCTGTGCGACAACCTCGACATCGTGCAGAACATGTTCCTCGGTCGCGAGCGCGTCAACGGTGTGTTCCTCAACGAGAGCAGCATGGAGGAGTCCGCGCAGGCGACCCTCGCGTCGCTGTCGGTGCGCACCGTCAAGTCCGTGCGCCAGCGGGTGTCCAGCCTGTCCGGCGGCCAGCGCCAGACCGTCGCCATCGCCAAGGCCGTGCTCTGGAACTCCAAGGTCGTCGTGCTCGACGAGCCGACCGCGGCGCTGGGCGTCGCCCAGACCGCACAGGTTCTCGACCTCGTTCGCCGGCTCGCCGACCGCGGGCTGGCGGTCGTGCTGATCTCGCACAACATGTCCGACGTGCTGCAGGTCGCCGACCAGATCGCGGTCCTGTACCTCGGTGAGACCGCCGCCCAGGTACGCCGCGCGGACGTCAACCAGACGCAGCTGGTGGAGATCATCACCACCGGGCGCCTCGAGAACAATCCGGGGATCGACCTCGGCAACACGAAGGTGGGCGCATGACCAGCCTCGACAAGCCGACCGAGCAGGGCACAGCGACGGTCGAGACCGACCCGCGTCCCGCCCACGACGACCTGGCCGCGTTGACCAGCACGGCGCCCGTGTCGGGCAACACCGGCGATTACGTGCGCCTGTACTGGCAGCGCGTGCGTGGCGGTGACATGGGCTCGTTGCCCGCCGTCACCGGCCTGGTCGTGCTCGCGCTGTTCTTCTCGCTCGTGCAGCCCTCGTTCCACAGCCTGTTCAACTTCGGCAACATGTTCACCGAGGGAACCGGCACCATCTTCATCGCCATGGGCCTGGTGTTCGTGCTGCTGCTCGGCGAGATCGACCTGGCCGCCGGCTACTCCGCCGGTGTCTGCGCCGCGGTCATGGTCCGCCTGATGGTCGGCTACGACCTGAACTGGTACGTGACCATCCCGGCCGCACTGGTCACCGGCCTGGTCATCGGATTCATCACCGGCTGGTTGCGGGCCAAGGTCGGCATCCCGTCCTTCATCGTCACGCTGGCGTTCTTCCTGGCCTTCCAGGGAGTCATGCTCTACGTGCTCAACACCGGCAAGGGCCAGCACGGCGACATCCGCATCACCGACTCGGTCGTCAACGCCCTGGCCAACAAGCAGATGCCGATCTGGGCCGGCTGGGCCCTGGGCGTCCTGATGATCCTGGCGTACGCGGCGATCAAGCTGCAGGCGCTGCAGTCCCGCCGCAAGCAGGGACTGCCGCACGAGCCGTTCGGCGTCCTCGGCGCCAAGATCGGCGGCGCCGCGTTGCTCGCGCTGGCCCTGCTCCTGCTGCTCGGCCAGAACCGCGCGCTGACCACCACGGCGCAGATCGAGAACGTCAACGGCAAGTTCGTCAAGGTCGCACCGCCCAAGGTCGAGGGCGTGCCGTGGGTGGTGCCGGTGCTCGTCGCGCTGTTCGTCGCCTTCACCCTGCTGCTGGGCCGCACGCGGTACGGCCGCCACCTCTACGCGGTCGGCGGCAACGAGGAAGCCGCACGCCGTGCTGGTATCCCGGTCGATCGGATCCGCATCTCAGTGTTCATGTTCTCGGGTTTCATGGCTGCGGTCGGCGGCATCATGATCGGCTCGAACGTCTCGTCGGTCAGCGAGCAGAACTACGGCGGCAACACGCTGCTGCTCGCCGTCGGCGCAGCGGTCATCGGCGGCACCAGCCTGTTCGGGGGCCGCGGCCGGATGATCGACGCGCTCATCGGCGGTGCGGTCGTCGAGGTCATCTACAACGGCACCGCGACGCTCGTGCACACGTCCAACACCGCGGTCAGCAACTCGATCCAGTTCATCGCCACCGGCCTCGCGCTCCTGCTCGCCGCCGCCGTCGACGCATTGTCGCGCCGCCGGGCCGGCTCGTCCGGGCTCGCCTGAGCAGCCTCGGAGCGAAGGGCGGTGCGATGCCGAGCGGGCTACCCGCGGCGCGACCGGAGGCGATGCGGCGCCACAACATGTCCTCGATGCTGCGTGAGGTCCACCGGCACGGCGCCCTGACCCGTGCCGAGCTCACCCAGCGACTCGGGCTGTCCCGTTCCACCATCGGTGTGCTGGTCGCGGAGCTCGTCGAGCTCGGCATGCTGCGTGAGTCGGTGCCCAGCGGCGGGACGGGCGTCGGGCGGCCGTCGCACGTGGTCCACCCGCACGCGGCGGGGCCGTACGTGGTCGCGGTCGACGTCGACGTCACGCAGGTGGTCACGGCCGCCGTCGGCATCGGCGGCGCCGTGCTCGCCCGTCATGTGGCGGCCACCGGCGTGGCCCCCCCGACGCCGGTGCAGATCGCGCAGATCGTCGTCGACGCGGTGCCCGTCCTGCAGACGGCCTCCCGGCATTCGTGCGGCCCGGAGGCGATCGGCGTCAGCGTCCCGGGCACCGTCGACCGGCACACCGGGGTCGTCGGCTTCGCGCCCAACCTCGAGTGGCGCAACGCGGCGTTCGGCGAGTGCCTGGCGCAACTGGCCTCGGCCTCGGTGCCCATCCACGTCGGCAACGACGCCGACCTCTCGATCCTGGCCGAGCACACCCGCGGCGTCGCCCGCGACAGCCCGGACGCCGTCTATCTCATCGGCCGCTTCGGCGTGGGCGCCGGCATCATCGCCAACGGGATGGCGCTGCGCGGCGGTGACGGCCACGCCGGCGAGGTCGGGCACAACGTCGTCGATCCCGCCGGGCCCGCATGCCACTGCGGCAAGAACGGCTGCCTCGAGACCTACGTCGGTGCGGCCGCCCTGCTGGGTGCTGCCGGTTACGACGGCCCACCGAGCGCCGAGCGGGTGCGCGAGCTGCTGATCCAGGCTCACGCCGGTCAGCAGCGCCCGCTGGAGGCGGTGGCCACGGTCGCGCGCGCACTGGGCCGCGGCCTGGCAGGACTGGTCAACATCCTCAATCCGCAACTGGTGGTCCTGGGCGGTTCGCTCTCCGACGTGCTGACCCTCGCGCGCGCGGAGATCGAGACCGCGATGGAGCACTACAGCCTCGACCCCCCCTTCGAGACGGTGCGCCTGGCCCACCCGGGGCTGGGTGATGACTCCGCGCTGCTCGGCGCGGCCGAGGTCGCCCTGACCGACCTGCTCGACGACCCGGCGACGGCCCGGCTGGCGCCGTGGGAGCCCCGCCTCGGAGCACCTGCGGCCACGGCGCCCCAGGTCACCGCGGCACGGCTGGACTGACCTCCGGCTCCACCGAGGTGGCCTGGGCTCGGAACTGCGTGCGGTAGAGCTCGGCGTACAGGCCGCCGGCGGCGAGCAGGTCGGCGTGCCGGCCCTGCTCGACGATGCGGCCCGCCTCGAGCACCAGCACGAGGTCGGCGCCCCGGATCGTCGACAGTCGGTGGGCGATGACCAGGGACGTGCGACCGGCCAGCGCCCGGGCCAGCGCGGCCTGCACGGCCGCCTCGCTCTCGCTGTCGAGGTGTGCGGTGGCCTCGTCGAGGACGACGATCTCGGGTGCCTTGAGCAGCAGTCGGGCAATGGCCAGGCGCGCCTTCTCGCCACCGGAGAGCCGGTAGCCGCGGTCGCCCACCACGGTGTCCAAGCCGTCGGGCAGGGACGCGACCAGCTCGCTGATCTGCGCGTCGTCGATCGCCGCCCGGATCGCGGTCTCGTCGGCGTGCGGCGCGGCGTAGAGCAGGTTGGCGCGGATGGTGTCGTGGAACATGTGCGCGTCCTGGCTGACCACGCCGATCCGGTCGCGCAGGGACTGCTGGGTGACGGCCCGGACGTCGTG
>CAZZZE010000093.1:3933-8673 GCA_964658365.1 uncultured Jatrophihabitantaceae bacterium | reverse complement strand
CGGCGACGCCCGCGGCACCCGCGGCGGTGTCGGCGCCCGCCCGCCCGCTCGGCCCGGTGCTGCACCGGCGCGAGGACCGGCGGGTCAGCGGGCGCGAGCAGGTGCTGCTCGGCGTCAAGGCGCCCACCGTCACCCTCACGCGGGTGCAGTCGGGCGTAGGGCACCTGACGATCGAGGCGGTCTGCTCGGCCGACGTCGGCGATCTGCGCCTCGGGGCGGTGTACCAATTCCGGTCCGGCGGGACGTCGACCGTCCAGTACACGGGTGGCAACCGGTTCGCGCCGTCGTCACGCCGCCCGGTGGTCGTGGCCGGGCGCGAGGAGTACGAGCGGCTGGCGGTCGATCTGCGTCAGATCCGCGACATCGAGCGGATCTCGGTGTACGCGTTCTCCGAGTCGCGCACGCCGCTGGTGTGGGGCGGCACGCTCGTGCTCGACACCTTCGGCGGTGCCCGCCTCGAGCTGCCGCTCGAGACGCTCTACCAGAGCACGGTGGCCGTCCTGCTCTCGCTGTACAACCTCGACGGCGAGCTGGTGGTCCGGGCCGAGATGGAGTCCATCGTCGGCGACGTCCGCGAGGCGGCGCGTGCTTACGGCTACGACCGGATCGCCTGGCGCGACGACCGATCACCCGTCGACTGATCCCGGTTGGCCGGCGGCCAGAGACCCCAGACCTCAGGGAGTCAGGGCGTGGCGCGCGGCCGGCCCGACGAGGCCCTTGCCGGTCTTCGCGTCCTGGAACTCACCGAGCGCGCGCATCTCCCACGCGCCGCCGGGTGTGCGCCGCAGGGCGGTGATCAGTACCCCGGTCGCGGGCTCGGACTCCGAGAGGTTGTAGCGGACGAGTTCGGTGCCGCTGCGGGACTCGACGAGCCGGCAGAAGGCGTTCTTCACGTCGGTGAAGCGCTGGCCGCGAAACGACGTGATCGTGAAGACGAGGGTGGTGATGTCCGGCGGCAGCGCGGTGAGGTCGACGTCGATCTTCTCGTCGTCACCGTCGCCCTGGCCGGTGAGGTTGTCGCCCTGGTGGTGGATCGCGCCCTTGAACGCCGACTTGTGCATGAAGTAGACGACCTCGCGCTGCTTGCCGGTGGCGTCGAAGGCGATGACCGACGCGTCGAGGTCGATGGTGCCGCGACCTTGCGCCGGGTCCCAACCCAGGCCCATCGTGACCTGCGCCAGTGGCGGCGCGCCCGACTTGACCAGGCTGACGCGGGAGCCCTTGACCAGGCTGACGCGCCCCTTGTCCAGGTTCACCGGCGCGCCCGCGGACGGTGCAGGGGGCGGCGGGCCGCCGGGGAACTGCGGTGCCGGACCGGGCGGCGGTGGGGGCGGCAGCGGCGTGCTCAGGACGGTCGGCGGCAGGACCGGCGGTGCTGCGGCGGGTGCGGGGTCGTCGCCGACCGAGATGCCGAAGTCGGTGGCCAGCCCGGCCAGCCCGGACGCATAGCCCTGGCCGACGGCCCGGAACTTCCAGGCGCCGTTGCGGCGGTACAGCTCGCCGCTGAGGATCGCGGTCTCCTCGCCGGCGGTCAGGTCGTAGACCGCGATCGGCGTTCCGGACACGGCGTCGGACAGCGTCAGGCGCAGCCCCGGCACCTGCCCGAACGTCCCGCCGTCGGCCGAGGCCGCGAGCACCACCCGCTCGACGGTCGGGGGGAGCGTGGCGAACCGGACGTCGACGGCGTCCGCCGTGCCCTGCTTGCCCAGGTGCCGCACCGCGCCCGACGCGTGCACCGGCTGGTTGTAGAAGACGAAGTCGCCGTCGCCACCGACCCGACCGGACCCCTGCAGCAGCAGGGCGGACGCATCGACGTCGGGCACGCCCGGACCGCCGGTCCACGACAGCACCGCCCGCACCGTGGCCACGTCGACCGGACAGTTGCCGCCCTTGCTGATCGCCGTCATGTCCCCATCGTGGCGTACTCGGCTTGTGCCTGCTCCAGGAGCAACGGTGACCTTCGCGAACGCCGCGGCCCGGCGACCAGCTCGGCTACGTGGCGACGGCGCGCAACCCGTGACGCGACCTGCGGCGGCGGACGACGAGCGGGAGGGGCTGAGCCGGTCGCCGGAGTGGGTCAGCTGAGGTCGAGCAGCGGGTCGTACCCGGGCTCGCGCGAAACCGCGGCCGGCGCAGGAGCGGCCGATGCGGGGGCCGGCGCGGCCGGTAGGGGTGGCGCCGCGGCCGATGGTGGCGCGGGCGGCGCGGGTGGCGTGTCCGGCGCCCCGGCGGCCTCGATGCCGAAGTCGGCGGCGAGCCCGGCCAGCCCGGACGAGTAGCCCTGGCCGACGGCGCGGAACTTCCACTGGTCGTTGCGCCGGTAGATCTCGGCGCTGAGGAAGGCGGTCTCCGACCCGGCCTGCATGGGGAACGAGGCGAGCACGGTGCTGCTGGCGAGGTCGAGCAGCACCATCTCCAGCGCCGGCACCTGGCCGAACGTCCCGCCGTCGGCCGACGCGGCGAGCACGATCCGCGTGACGTCCGCGGGGACGAGCGAGAGATCGATGTCGATCTGGTCCGAGGCCTGTGGCGGCGGCGTCCTGCCGGCCATCCGGACCGCGCCGCTGGGATGCTGCGGCTGGTTGTAGAAGACGAAGTCGCTGTCGACGCCGACGTTGCCCGACTCGTTCAGCAGCAGGGCCGACGCGTCGACGTCGGGGATGCCCGGCCCGGCGGTGAAGCGCAGGGCGGCGCGGACGGCGGTGGCCGGGATGGGCACGTTGCTGCCCATGCTCATCTGCGTCATGCGCGAAATCGTGCCAGACGACGGGCGCCGGGCGGCGTCGACTCGGGTTCGCGCGACGGAAGGCTGGCGTACACCCGGGCGTGGCACTATGCGCGGATGAGGCACTTCGACTTCCTCGACCACGAGGAGCAGGAGCGGCTGTTCCAGCAGGCTCCACTGCCGTTCGGAGCCGACGACGACCCTGCGCTGCTGGGTGCGGCCATGGGTGCCACGCTGTACTGCCCGGCCACCCGGCCGCAGCTCGCCGCCGACATCGTGCGGCGTGCCGCCACCGGTGTGACCAGCATGGTCGTCTGCCTCGAGGACTCCGTCGCCGACGGCGAGCTCGCGGCCGCCGAGCTCAACGCAGTCGAGCAGCTGGCCCGCCTGCACGGGGCCGACGTCGCGCTGCCGCTGCTGTTCGTGCGGGTGCGCCGCCCCGACCAGATCCCGATGATCGTCGACGGACTGGGCGAGCGCTCCGCCGTGCTCGACGGGTTCGTGCTGCCGAAGTTCACCGAGCTCAACGGCGCCGACTATCTGGACGCGGTGTCGGCCGCGGGGGAGTCACGGGGGCGCCGGCTGCTGGCCATGCCGGTGCTCGAGTCGCCCGAGTACAGCCACGCCGAGTCCCGCGCGACGAGTCTGCTCGCCGCCCGCCGGTTGCTCGACAAGTACCGCCACCTCGTGCCCGCGGTGCGGGTCGGGGCCACCGACCTCTCGGCGGCCTACGGGCTGCGCCGGACGCGAGACTTCACCGTCTGGGACCTGCGGGTGGTCAGCGACGTCATCGCCGCGGTGATCAATGTCTTCGCCCGCGTCGACGGCGAGAGCTACGTCGTCAGCGGGCCGGTGTGGGAGTACTTCTCGACGTCCGAGCGGATCTTCAAGCCGCAGCTGCGCGAGACGCCGTTCGCCGAGCACGAGGAACGCGCGCTGCGCGCCGAGCTACTGGCCGCCGATCTCGACGGGCTGATCCGCGAGGTCGTGCTCGACCGGGCGAACGGGCTCACCGGCAAGACCGTCATCCACCCGACGCACGTGGCCGCGGTCAACGCGCTGTCGGTGGTCGCGCCGGAGGAATGGGCCGACGCGCAGGACGTCCTTGCCACCAACGGCGCGGGCGGCGCGGCAGCGTCGAGCTTCGGCAACAAGATGAACGAGAGCAAGCCGCACACCGCCTGGGCCGAGCGGACCCTGCTGCGTGCTCGGTTATTCGGCGTCGTGCGCGAAGGCGTGTCGTTCGTCGAGCTGCTCGGCGCGGTCCTCCACCCATGAGCTGGGTCGCGCAGCGGCTCGGGGTGGTGCTGCACGCCGAGCCCGACTCCGTCGTTGCGCTCGAGGACCTCGTCCAGGTGGCACTGCGCCGCAACCCGCGGCGGGCCCACCTGCTGGTCTCGACGGTGCTCGGCAAGCACGTGCCCGCGCCGCCCGCCACGGTGCACGGCGCCGGCCTGCTGCTCGGCGAGCTGGTGGCCAAGCAGCTCGGCGCGCAGCGGGCGGCGGTACTCGGTTTCGCGGAGACTGCCACCGGCCTGGGGCACTGCGTCGCCGAGGCGCTGGGCGCCTACTACCTGCACTCGACCCGCCGCGCGGTGGGCACAGCCCGCCCGTACGCCGCGTTCGAGGAGGAGCACAGCCACGCCACGAGCCACCGGCTGCTGCCGCTCGACGTCGCGGCCTTCACCCGCGCACCGGTGCTCGTGCTGGTCGACGACGAGCTGTCCACCGGCCGCACGGCCATGAACACCATCCGCGCCCTGCACGCCGCGGCCCCCCGTGCGCATTACGTCGTGGCCGCGCTCATCGACCTGCGCGAGCCGGGCGACCGCGCCGCGCTCGACCGATTCGTCGGCGAGCTCGGCGTCCCGGTCGACGTCGTGGCGCTCGCCGGCGGGTCGCTCGACGCGCCGGCTGGCTTCGCCGCGCGGGCGGCCGAACTCGTGGCGCAACACCCGGATCCCGAGTCGGTTGTCTCTGACGCATCGGCGTTGGTTGTCGACGTGCGCGGTTGG
>CAZZZE010000093.1:0-3923 GCA_964658365.1 uncultured Jatrophihabitantaceae bacterium | reverse complement strand
ACGGCTTTGCTGGTGATCAGTACTGCCGTGCCCGCACCGCCGCCGCGACGCTGGCCGGCCGACTCGACCTGCTCGGCCGCCGGGTACTCGTGCTGGGCACCGAGGAGCTGATGTACGCACCGCTGCTCGTCGGGCTCGCGCTGGCCGACCGGCCCGGCGTCGACGTGCGGACCTCGTCGACCACCCGCTCGCCGGTATTGGCGCTGGACGAGGACGGCTACCCGATCCGCACCGCCCTCACCTTCGCCTCCCACGACCGGGCCGACGACGGGCCCGGGCGGCGCTTCGCCTACAACGTCGGGAGCGGCTTCGACGACATCGTGGTGGTCGTCGACTCCGACGCTGACACCCCCGAGTTCCGCGCAGGGCTCGTTCCCGAGCTGGCGCGGGCCTGCCGGCGGCTGCACGTCGCCGTCCTACCCACCGACGCCCCGCTCCCGTCGCCGCTGCGCGGTCCGGACTTCGGGTCCTATGCGGCGGACGAGGTCGGCTGGTTGCTCACCGACCTCTCCGACATTGCGCTCGAGGCGCCCACGGAGGAACGTGAGGAGGCCGTGCAGTCCGGCGGTGCGCACTACGCCGAGTCGCTGCCGGTCGAGTACCAGCCCGACGCCGCCTACCGCGCGCTGTTCGAGCAGGCCCTGCAGGACGCGGCGGCGCGCATCGCGCACGCCGTCGGCACGGTCACCGAACTCGTCCTGGCCGAGCGCGGCCGCGACGTCGTGCTCGCCTCGCTGGCCCGGGCCGGGACGCCTGTCGGCGTGCTGATGCGCCGCTGGGCGGCCGCGCAGCACGGCGTCGAGCTCGAGCACTACGCGGTCAGCATCGTGCGCGGCCGCGGGATCGACACGACCGCGTTGCGCTACCTGTCCCGGCACCACGATCCGGCGCGGATCGTGTTCGTCGACGGATGGACCGGCAAGGGCGCGATCGCCCGCGAACTCGCCGCCGCGGTCCAGGACGCCAACGCGCTGCTGGGCACCGCGTTCGACCCCGCGCTCGCCGTCCTCGCCGACCCCGGCCACTGCGTGTCGACGTTCGGCACCCGCGAGGACTTTCTCGTCCCGTCGGCCTGCCTGAACTCGACGGTGTCCGGGCTGGTGTCGCGCACCGTCCTGAACCGTGAGGTGCTCGCGCCCGGCCAGTTCCACGGCGCCAAGTTCTACCGCGAGCTCGCGGCCGGCGACGTCTCGAACCGCTTCCTCGACGCCGTCACCGAGCGGTTCGCCGAGGTCGCGGCCGACGTCCACGCCGGCCTGGCCGCCGCCCGGGTCGCCGACCGCACCCCGACCTGGGCCGGCTGGGCCGAGGTCGAACGGCTCAGCGCCGACTACGGCATCGGCGACGTCACGCTGGTCAAGCCGGGCGTCGGTGAGACCACGCGGGTGCTGCTGCGCCGCGTGCCCTGGGCGGTGCTGGTGCGGGCCGGCACCGAGCTGCCGCACATCCGGCTGCTCGCCGAGCAGCGAGGGGTCCCGGTGCACGAGGTCGACGGCCTGACCTACAGCTGCGTCGGGCTCATCCACCCGCACTTCACGCGCGGGGCCACCGGGGCCGACGGCACGGCGGTGACGGGATGACGACCCTCGTCGCCACCGACCTGGACCAGACGCTGATCTACTCCCGGCGCGCGATCGCCCGCTGGGGCGGCGGATCCGATGCGGTCGCGGCGGTCGAGCAGTACCAGGGCGTCGACTCGTCCTTCATGACCGCGACCGCGGCGGCCACCCTGGCCCGGCTGGCCGACACGGCATTGGTCGTCGCGACCACCACGCGGACGCCGGAGCAGCTGGCGCGCGTCCGGCTGCCCGGCATACCGAGCGCGTTCGCGGTGGCCGCCAACGGCGGGGTGCTGCTGGTCGACGGCGTGCCCGACGCCGCGTGGTCGGCGACGGTCGCCGAGCAGGTCACGTCCGGCGCGCCGCTGGCCGAGGTGCTCGACCACGCGCAGCGGGTCTGCCGGCCGGAGTGGACGAAGCTCGTCCGCACCGCGAGCGAGCTGTTCTGCTACGCGGTGCTCGACCGCCCGTCGCTGCCCGCGACGTTCGTCGCCGACGAGACAGGGTGGGCGGCCGCGCGCGGGTGGCGGGTGTCGCTGCAGGGCCGCAAGCTCTACTGGGTGCCGGCGTCGCTGACCAAGAGCGCCGCGGTCGCCGAGGTCGCGCGCCGCGCCGGCACGCGGCGCACCGTCGCCGCCGGTGACTCGCTGCTCGACGCCGACCTGCTGCTCGCCGCCGACGCGGCGATCATGGCGCGGCACGGCGAGCTGCACGAGTCGGGCTGGTCTGCCCCGCACGTCGAGGTCACCGCCGCGTGCGGCATCCGGGCCGGCGAGGAGATCGTCGCCTGGTTCGCCGCGAGCGTCAGGTCTGCCAGTCGCCGAGGTCCAGACCGTCCGGCACGACATCGCCCGGAGCGTACGGCTGCCGGGTGAACACGAACGAGCCGAGATCCAGGTGGCTGATCGCTCCTGCGCTGTCGCGCCGTACCTCGAGGTATTCACCGTGGTAGTACCCGTTGCGCCCGCGCCACCGGCCGTCGTCGATGCGCTCGAAGCGGGCCGCGCGGCCGCGGGCGCCGATGCCGGCGAGGTCGAGCAGGCCGTCGGCGCGCAGCGAGATCGACAGCGGCACGGCACCCCAGTACCAGGGCCCGACGAGCGCGAACGCGTCGTCGTCGACGCTGTCGGCCGGCGCCCAGGGCAGCGGCATGCTCGGTTCGCGGTCGCGGACGATGGACAGCAGGTCGGCCAGCACCGCGCCCATCGCCAGGCCCGACCACGCGTTGCTCTGCACGCTGACGGTGAGGCCGTCCTCGGCTGAGGTCATCATGACGGCCAGGAAGCCCGGCATCGAGCCGGTGTGGCCGAAGACGACGTGCTCGCCGAGGCGCAGGTGCTGCACGCCGAGCCCGTAGGAGCCGCCCCACCCGGCGTCGCCCGGCGCGACCGCGGGCGTGCGCATCAGCTCGAGTGTCTCGGTGGTCAGCAGCCCGGCGCCGTCGCCGCCCAGGAACACCCCGAAGCGGCACAGGTCGCCGGGCGTCGACCAGAGCTGGCCGGCCGCGGCGAGCAGTCCGTGGTCGTGGATCGGTTCGGGCAGCAGGACGTCGGCCCAGGGGTGGACTGCCCAGCCCAGCGCGTGCGCGCCGGTGGGCAGGTAGTCGGTGCGGGTCATGCCCAGCGGGGTCAGCACGTCGTCGCGCAGCACGTCGAACCACGGCCGTCCGGCCTTCGCCGCGACGAGCGCGCCGAGCAGCCCGAAGCCGGGGTTCGAGTAGTGGTGGACGCGGCCGGGCTCGTGCCGCAGCGGGTCGGCGGTGAGCACGTCGCGCAGCTGCGGGCGGGTGTCGCCGGAGGTCCGCTCCCACCACGGCGGCGGGGTCTCGCTGGCGATGCCGGCCGTGTGACTGAGCAGCTGGTACACGGTCGAGTCGGGTGCGGGCGCGTCGGGCAGGTGATCGCCGATGCGGTCGCCGAGGCCGACCTCGCCGGCGTCGACCAGCCGCAGCACGCACACCGCCACCATCGTCTTGGTGATCGAGCCGATGCGGTACTCGGTGTCCGGCGTCGGTGCGGCGCCGTCGACCAGACCGGCCGAACCGAACCACACCGGCTCGCCGCGCCGGGAGAGGGAGGCGACGATGGAGGGCACCCGGGCGTCGTGCTGCGCCACGGCCAGGCGATGCGCGAGCGCCCGGGCGGTGGATCCGTCCAGCGAGTCGAAAGCCACCTGTGCGGTCAGCGCTTGGCGCGGCGGCGCAGGACGATCAGCAGCACGACGAGGACGGCGGCCACCGGCGCGAGCCGCTTGGCGACGGCCGGCCCCGCCGACTCGATCAGGTTGATCGGCTCGACATCGCGCGGCGGAGTGATCTGCCGCCCGGACTGGTGCCCGTTGACCCCGGTGTCGCCGTTTACCCCG
>CAZZZE010000092.1:0-8681 GCA_964658365.1 uncultured Jatrophihabitantaceae bacterium | reverse complement strand
GACAAGCTCGCCGCCGACATCGTCCTCATCGACGTCAGTGACCGGCTGGCCATCACCGACGTCTTCGTCGTGGTCACCGGCACCAACGAGCGCCAGGTCGAGGCGATCGTCGACGCCGTCGAGGACACGCTCCGCGCCGACGGAAGCAAGCCCATCCGCCGCGAGGGTCAGCGCGACGGCCGCTGGGTGCTGCTCGACTACGGCGACATCGTCGTGCACGTCCAGCACTCCGAGGAGCGGGTCTTCTACGCCCTCGAGCGGTTGTGGAAGGACTGCCCGTTCATCACCTTCGACGACGCTGCCGGGGCGGCTCACGCGGCCGCTCGGGCGTCGGGCGCCGACGGCACGTGACGCGCTGATGGCGGTGCGGAGCCTGCTGCTCCTGCGCCACGGTCGCACCGCGTGGAACGCGCAGCGGCGCTTCCAGGGCCAGGCCGACCCGCCACTCGACGAGATCGGCCGGGCCCAGGCCTACGAGGTCGGCGCGCTGATCGCCGCCGTGCGCCCCGACCAGCTCGTCACCTCCGACCTCGCCCGGGCCGCGCAGACCGCCGAGATCGTGGGCGCCGCCTGCGGCATCGAGGCCGTTGCCGACGCCCGACTGCGTGAGCGGGGGCTCGGTCATTGGGAGGGCCTGACCCGCGACGAGGTCGCCGAGACCTTTCCCGACGAGTTCGCCGACTGGGTCGCCGGCCGCGACGTCAGCCGGCGCGGCGGCGAGAGCCGGGAGCAGGTCGCCCAACGCGCGCTCAAGGCGTTCGCGGAGCTGCCGGCCGTCCCCGTCACCGTGCTGGTCAGCCACAGCGCCACGGCCATGGCGCTGACCAACGCGCTGCTCGGCATCGAGCAGCGGGTGCACCCGCTCGGGCCGCTGGCCAACTGTCACTGGTCGGAGCTGTACTGCGAGCTGCACGACGACGCTCCCGACTGGCGGCTGCGCGGGCACAACCTCGGGGCTCCGGGCACGGTCGTCCCGCTGCCCGCCCACGTCGGTCCGGCCGACGACGCGGCCGACGCCGACGCGTAGGCGTCCGCCCGTCGCCGAGCAGTGTCCGTTTCGTCCGGCTTTAGTTCGGTTCTCGAACGAAACACCGGCGCGTGTCGGACGACATAGGTAGTTGAACGTTCTCCCAAGCTCCATCTGCCTCTAGTGTGGGTGTTAGGTGCCCCCGCGCCCGGTGGCGACGGACAGCGGGCGCGGGGTGCGCACCTCACTCGGACGGCCTGGGCGGTCGCGCGCGACTCGCCGGTTGCGTGCGCGGTATTCTCGACGCGTGCTCTCCTCGGATCGACTGCTCCTCGGTAGGCCGCGCTGATGTCGTGATCGACAGCGCGGCCGAGCCTCTGCGAGTTCGCAGGGGCTCTTCGTGTGTCCAGAGGCAGTCACCCATCCGGCATTGGAGCCAACCATGACCAGCGGCGCAGAGACCCGAACGGCGTCCACCGACCCGGCATCGTCCGTCGAACCGGCCGACGTTCCCGCGCACCGCTACACCGCCGCCCTCGCCGACGGCATCGAGACGAGCTGGCAGCGGCGCTGGATGGACGACGGCACGTTCAACGCGCCGAATCCCACCGGCCCGATGTCCGACGGCTTCGACCGGGTCGCCATCGGCCGGCACACCTTCGTCATGGACATGTTCCCCTACCCCTCCGGCGCGGGACTGCACGTCGGGCACCCGCTGGGCTACATCGGCACCGACGTCTTCGCCCGCTACCGGCGCATGCGCGGCGACAACGTGCTGCACACCATGGGCTTCGACGCGTTCGGCCTGCCGGCCGAGCAGTACGCGGTGGAGACCGGTCAGCACCCGCGGGTGACGACCTACGGCAACATCGACGTCTTCCTGGCGCAGCTGCGCCGGCTGGGGCTGGGCCACGACGAGCGGCGCCGCTTCGCGACCACCGACCCCGAGTACTACCGCTGGACGCAGTGGATCTTCCTGCAGATCTTCAACGCCTGGTACGACACCGAGCTCGACCGCGCCCGCCCGATCGAGGAGCTGATCGCCGAACTCGACGACGGCCAGCGCGCGCCGGCCCCCGGCACCAACCCCGGCGACCGGCCGTGGGCCGAGCTGACCGACCTCGAGCGTCGCCAGGTGATCGACAACCACCGGCTGGTCTACCGCAGCGACTCGACGGTCAACTGGGCGCCGGGCCTGGGCACGGTGCTGTCCAACGAGGAGGTCACCGCCGACGGCCGCAGCGAGCGGGGCAACTTCCCGGTGTTCCGCAAGCCGCTGCCGCAGTGGAACATGCGCATCACCGCCTACGCCGACCGGCTCGTCCGCGACCTCGACCAGATCGACTGGCCCGAGAAGGTGCGCACCATGCAGCGCAACTGGATCGGCCGCTCGACCGGCGCGCACGTCGCGTTCGCCACGCCCGCGGGCGACGTCGAGGTATTCACCACTCGTCCCGACACGCTGTTCGGGGCGACGTACCTGGTGCTCGCGCCCGAGCACCCGCTGGTCGACCCGCTGACGCCCGAGGGCTGGCCCGCCGACACCCCCGTGGTGTGGACGGGCGACGCGCTGACGCCGAAGGTCGCCGTCGACACCTACCGGCTGGCCGCGTCACGTCGCTCCGAGCTCGACCGGCAGGCCGGCGACCGCGAGAAGACCGGCGTGTTCACCGGCTCGTACGCCACCAATCCGGTCACCGGTGCACCCATCCCGATCTTCGTCGCCGACTACGTGCTGATGGGCTACGGCACCGGCGCGATCATGGCCGTGCCGGCCGAGGACGAGCGGGACTGGGACTTCGCGACCGTGTACGGGTTGCCGATCGTGCGCACCGTCGCCCCGCCCGAGGGCTGGGACGGCGGCGCGTACACCGGCGAGGGCGAGCGCATCAACTCCGCCAACGACGTGCTGTCGCTCGACGGCCTGACCATCGACGAGGCGAAGACCGCAGTCATCGCCTGGCTCGAGGCCGAGGGCCGCGGCCGCGGCGCCACGACCTACCGGCTGCGTGACTGGCTGTTCAGTCGCCAGCGCTACTGGGGCGAGCCGTTCCCGATCGTCTACGACGAGACCGGCCTGCCGGTCGCGTTGCCCGAGTCGATGCTGCCCGTCGAGCTGCCCGAGACCGACGACTTCTCACCCGCGTCGTTCCCGCCCGACGACGCCGGCTCGACGCCCGAGCCGCCGCTGGGCCGGCTGACGGACTGGGTCGAGGTCGAGCTCGATCTGGGTGACGGGCCGAAGACCTACCGCCGCGAGACGAACACGATGCCCAACTGGGCCGGCTCGTGCTGGTACGAGCTGCGCTACCTCGACCCGCACAACGCGGAGCGGCTCGTCGATCCCGAGATCGAGCGCTACTGGCTGGGCCCGAACGCCGACCGCCCGCTCGGCGGCGTCGAGCTGTACGTCGGCGGTGTCGAGCACGCGGTGCTGCACCTGCTGTACGCGCGGTTCTGGCACAAGGTGCTGTTCGACCTGGGTCACCTGAGCTCGTCCGAGCCGTTCCACAAGCTGATCAACCAGGGGATGCTGCAGCTGCCGGCGTACACCAATGCCGACGGCTTCTACGTCCCAGCGGCCGAGGTCGTCGAGGTCGACGGACACTTCACGCACGGCGGCGTCGAGGTCGCTCAGGAGTTCGGCAAGATCGGCAAGAGCCTGAAGAACGTCATCACCCCCGAGGAGTTCATCGCCGACTACGGCGTCGACACCTTCCGGCTCTTCGAGATGTTCGGTGGCCCGCTCGAACAGTCGCGACCCTGGGACACCAAGGCGATCGTCGGCCCGTACCGCCTGCTGCAGCGCATCTGGCGCGTGGTCGTCGACGAGCGGACCGGCGAGCCGCACGTGGCCGACGTCCCCGTTCCCGACGAGCTGAACCGCCTGCTGCACCGCACGATCCACGCCGTCACCGAGTCCTACGAGTCACTGCGGTTCAACACCGCGATCGCGCGGATCACTGAGCTGAACAACGCGGTCGTCGCCGGCTACCCGCAGGGCGGCGCGCCGCGCGAGGTCGCCGAGGCGATCGTGCTGCTGCTGGCGCCGCTGGCGCCGCACATCAGCGAGGAGCTGTGGTCGCGGCTCGGGCATCCGGCGTCGCTGGCGTGGGAGCCGCTGCCGGAGGCGAACCCGCAGCTGCTGGTCGAGGACACCGTCGACATCCCGGTGCAGGTCAACGGCAAGGTGCGCGCGGTCGTGCAGGTCACGGCCGGCGCCGACGCGGCGACACTCGAGGCCGCCGCGCGGGCCGAGGAGAAGGTCCTGGCCGCGCTGGACGGCCGGGACGTACGGCGGGTCGTCGCCGTGCCGGGCCGCCTCGTCAACTTCGTGGTCTGAGCGGGCGGTGACTGCTCGGGTCGCGGTGGTCACGGACTCGACGTCCTGCCTGCCCACCTCGACGCTCGACGAGCTCGGCGTCCGGATGGTGCCGCTGCGGGTGATGCTCGGTCATCGGGTGGCCGTCGACGACGGGGCGGACGTCACGCCCGACGACGTCGTGCGGGCGCTGCGGGAGAAGTTCGCGGTGCGCACGTCCCGGCCGACGCCCGCGGAGTTCGCGTCGACCTACCGCTCGGTGCTCGAGTCCGGCGCCGAGCGGATCGTGTCGGTGCACCTGTCGGCGGCGCTGTCCGGGACGTGGGAGTCCGCGACCCTGGCCGCGCAGGACTTCCCGCACGGCGTGGTGCGGGTCGTCGACTCGCGCTCGACGGCGATGGGGCTGGGCTTCGCGGTGCTGGCCGCAGCCGCGGCGGCGCGTGCGGGTGAGTCGGCGGCCGGCGTCCAGGGCGCCGCGACCGCGGCGGTCGATCGCACTCGCACCCTGTTCTACGTCGACACGCTGGAGTACCTGCGCCGCGGCGGGCGCATCGGCTCGGCGCAGGCGCTGTTCGCGACGTCGCTGTCGGTGAAGCCGCTGCTGCAGATGGTCGAGGGCCAGATCGTGCCGCTCGAGAAGGTCCGCACGTCCTCGCGGGCGGTGGCGCGGCTCGTCGACCTGACCGTCGCCGCCGCGGGCGACGACCCGATCGACCTCGCCGTGCACCACCTCGGCGTGCCCGAACGGGCCGAGGCGCTGCTGGCGATGCTGGCGGCGGCGTTGCCGCTGGTGCACGAGGCCCGGGTGGTCGAGATCGGCGCGGTGATCGGGGCCCACCTCGGGCCCGGGGTGCTGGGCACGGTGCTCGTCCGCCGCTAGCAGACGGCGCCGACCGTTTCGCCGCAGTCGTGCACAGCGCGCGTGGGCGTCCACAGGTCGGTCCGAACGTTCACGCGGGCGTTCCCGGCTTCCTAGCGTCGGACGGGTGCGAGGCGATCGTTCGGTACCGCGCGGCGAGGCCGGCCGGGTGGCCCTGCGCGTGCGCGAGCTGCTGGGCGGCGTCGACGGCGAGGACGGCGACGACGATTTTGACGTCGACGGCCGCGGGGCGGACGACGGCGCGCCGACCTGGGGGCAGCGGCTGCGGGCGCGGGTGCCCGTCCGCATCGACCCGGGGCGCCGGGCCGCGTGGGGCGTCGGCGTCGCGGTGGTGCTGGCGGCGGTGGTTACCGGCCTGTGGTTGATGTCGTCGCGGCCGGCTCCCGTGCCGGTCTCGGCCCGGGTTCCGCAGGTTCCGGGGTCGGCGGTGGTCGGTAGCTCCGGCCCGGTCTCCGGTCGCGCGTCGGCAACGGCCCGCGGCTCGGTGGTCGCCTCGACGTCGGCTGCCCCGGCGATCCTGGTGGTCGACGTGGCCGGCAAGGTGCGCCGGCCGGGGCTGTACCGGTTGCCGGCCGGCAGCCGGATCGACGACGCGGTGAAGGCCGCCGGCGGCGCGAAGGCGGGCGTCGACCTGAGCAACCTCAACCTTGCCGAACCACTGCTCGATGGCCAGCAGATCCTGGTCGGCGGCACCGGCGCGGGCGTCCAGGGCCCGGCGGCGAGCGGCGGGCAGCCGGCGCCGGGGTCCGGGGGTGCCGGCGCGGCGAGCGGCAGCGGGTCGGCGACCGGGCCGGTCAACCTGAACACGGCGAGCCTCGAGCAGCTCGACGCGCTGCCCGGCATCGGGCCCGCGCTCGCGCAGCGGATCCTCGACTGGCGCGGCGCGCACGGTCGATTCACCGGCATCGACCAGCTCAACGACGTCAGCGGGATCGGCGACGTCAAGTTCGCCGAGCTCAAGGACCTGGTGACGGTGTGACGCGCGCCGAGGTCGGGCAGCGCGAGCCGGTGGACGAACCCCTCGACGTGCGCCTCGCCTGCGGCGCCGGGGTGGCCTGGCTCGCGGTGTTGTGGGGCGCTGCGCACGGGCCGTCGACGGTCGCCGCGGCGGCGGCGGCCGCGACCGTGCTCGGCGTGCTCTGCCTGCTGACCGCGCGGGCCCGGTGCGGAGCGGCGACGGTCGCGCTCGCGCTGTTCTGCGTCGCGCTCGTGCTCTGGCCGCTGGCCGGGCGCATCGCGCACGCCCGGGCTTCTCCGCTCGCGGTGCTGGCGCGCAGGCACGCAGCCGTCGACGCCGAGCTGACCGTCACCGCCGACCCGCGGGTGCTCGCGGCCAAGGGCCCGGCGGGAGCGTCACGCGTCGCCGTCGAGACCTCGGCCGACGCCGTCGAGTACCTGGGTCGGCGGCTGGCCACGGACGGGACGGTGCTGGTCCTCGGCGACGCCGGGGCGTGGACCGACGTGCTGCCCGGCCAGACCGTGCGGGTGTCGGGCTCGGTACAGCCGTCCCTGGACGGTTCGCTGTCCGCGGTGCTCTTCACCCACGACCCGCCCGAGATGCTCGGACACCCACCGTGGTGGCAGCGGCTCGCCGGGTCGGTGCGCACCTCGCTGCGGCGCGCTGCGGCCGGCCTGCCGGCCCAGGAGCGTGGCCTGCTGCCGGGCCTGATCGACGGCGACACCGCCACCCTCGATCCGGTCCTGGCCGAGCGTTTCCGGCTGGCCGGGCTGACGCACCTCGTGGCCGTCAGCGGAACCAACTGCAGCATCCTGGTCGGTGCCGTGCTGCTCGTACTGCGGCGGCTGCGCCTGCGGCCGTGGGCGTGTGCGCTGATCGGCGGGTTGGTGCTCGCGCTGTTCGTGGTCGTGGCCCGACCGTCGCCGAGCGTGCTGCGCGCGGCGCTCATGGGCGCGATCGCGCTCGCAGCGCTGGCCACGGGGCGGCCCCGCTCGGCGCTGCCCGTGCTCGCCGCCGCGACCATCGCGCTGCTCCTCTGGGACCCGACGCTCGCGGCCAGCGCATCCTTCGCCATGTCGGTGCTCGCCACCGGCGCGCTGCTCGTCGTCGCGCCGGGCTGGGCCGAGGCGCTACGCCACCGGCGGGTGCCGCTCGGGCTGGCCGAGTCGACTGCGGTCGCGGCGGCGGCGCACCTGGTCACCGCTCCGGTGGTCGCGGCGCTGTCCGGGCAGGTCAGCCTGGTGGCGGTGCCGGCCAACGTGCTGGCCGAGCCGGTGATCGCGGTGACGACGGTGGTGGGCTTCGCAGCCGCGGCGTGTGCGCCGATCTGGCTGCCCGCGGGGTCGACTCTCGTCTGGGTCGCAGGCTGGCCGTGTCGCTGGCTGGTAGCCGTCGCGGACTTCTTCGGCGGCCTGCACGGTGCTGTCCTGCCGTGGCCGGGCGGGGCGGCCGGGGGGTTGCTGCTGCTCGTCGTCACGGCCGTCGTCTGGTTCGCCTGCGCCCGCGCCGGACCGCGCCGGATGATCGCGGCCGCGGTGGTCACCGCGCTGCTGGTGCTCATCCCGGTGCGTTCGGTGACGTCGGGGTGGCCGGCGCCCGGCTGGGTGTTCGTCGCCTGTGACGTCGGTCAGGGCGACGGGCTCGTGCTCGCCGCCGGTCCGCACCAGGCAGTGGTCGTCGACGCCGGGCCCGACCCCGTGCCGATGGACCGGTGCCTGCACGATCTCGGTGTCACCGACGTGCCGCTGCTGATCTTCACCCACATGCACGCCGATCACGTGGGCGGCGTGGTCGGAGTCGGTCACGGCCGGTCGGTCGGACAGATCCTCGCCGGCCCCCTGGGCGACCCCGAGTCGGGCTTGCTGCTCGTGCGCCGGTTCGCGGGCGAGCGGCACCTGTCGGTGCGCACCCCGGCGCGGGGCACGGCCATCGACGCCGGTGCCGTGCACCTCGAGGTCCTCGGTCCCGCAGCGGCGTTCCACGCCACGCGCTCCGATCCGAACAACTCCTCGTTGGTGCTGCGGGCGACGGTCGGCGGCGTCCGGATCCTGCTGCCCGGCGACGCCGAGATCGAGGCCCAGGACGCGCTGCTGCGCTCGGGTGTCGACCTGCACGCCGACGTGCTCAAGGTCGCGCACCACGGCTCGGCGTACTCCGACCCGGCGTTCCTGGCCGCCACGCACGCCTCGGTCGCCGTGGTCTCGGTCGGGCTGCACAACGACTACGGTCACCCGTCGCCGGTGCTGCTGGCCGAGCTCGCGCGGCTGGACCTGCCGTTGCTGCGCACGGATCGCGACGGCGACGTCGCGGTGATCGCCGATCACGGGTCGGTGCGCACGGCGGTGCACGGCACGGCGGCGAGCCGGGTCGGCGCGGCCGGTCCGGCCCGCGCGACAACCCGTGCGCCGACCCGCTCGGCGTCGGTGCTCGGTGCGAGGATGGAGCCGTGCCCGCCCGACCCGCCAGCTTCGACGATCTGCCCAGCCCGCTGCCGCCCGTCGTGCTGCTCGTCGGTGACGAGGACCTGCTCGTCGATCGCGCCGTCGGCGCGATC
>CAZZZE010000091.1:0-8750 GCA_964658365.1 uncultured Jatrophihabitantaceae bacterium | reverse complement strand
GGCATGGGCGGGTTCTCGAACTTCGCCGTGTCGTTCACGATCATCTCGATCATCACCGGGGTCCTGCAGACCTTTTGGCTGGGGCTGATCGCCGGCGGCCCGCGCATCATGATCATCGACTGGGTCGTCGCCAGCGTCTTCATCATGATGGTCGGTCTCTCGCTGGCCGAGATCTGCTCCGCCTACCCGACCGCCGGCGGCTTGTACTACTGGTCGGCGCGGCTCGCGCGCACCCACGCGCCGGTCTGGGCCTGGTACACCGGCTGGTTCAACATGCTGGGGCAGGTGGCGGTCACGGCCAGCATCGACTTTGGCCTGGCCAACTTCATCGGCTTCTTCATCAAGCTGACGATCGAACCGTCGTTCGCGGCGCGGCCGTGGCAGATCCTGCTGATCTACGGCATCGTGCTGGCCCTGCACGGGCTGATGAACACCTTCGGCGTCCGGCTGGTCTCGATCTTCAACGACATCAGCGTGTGGTGGCACCTGATCGGCACCGGCATCATCGTCGTCGCGCTGTTCGCGCTGCCCGACAAGCACCAGAGCGTCTCGTCGGTGTTCACGTCCTACGTCAACGACACGGGACTGACCTGGTTCCACGGCTCCGGGCTGTGGATCTCGATCGTCGGGCTGGGCGTGTGCGCCTACACGATCACCGGCTTCGACGCCTCGGCCCACCTGTCGGAGGAGACGCGCAACGCCCACGAGGCAGGCCCGCGGGGCATCGTGACGTCGATCGGGGTCTCCGCGGTCGCGGGGTTCGTCCTGCTCTTCGCGCTGTGCTACGCGCTGCCCGGCAGCGTCACGAGCACGGCCTACGGCAACCTCGCGGCAACCGGATCGTCGGCGTCGGCGAACCTGTTCCTCGACGTGTTGTCCCGGCACGTGGCCGAGTTCCTCGTCGTCATCGGCATCGTCGCGCAGTTCTTCTGCGGCCTGGCGTCGGTGACCGCGAACTCGCGGATGATCTACGCGTTCTCGCGCGACGGTGCGATCCCGGGTCACAAGCTGTGGCACCGCATCAACCCGCGCACCAAGACCCCGACCAACTCCATCTGGTTCTCGGTGGTGTTCTCCTTCGTGCTCGGCGTCCCGTCGCTGAAGACCAACGCCTCCGGCGTCCCGGTGGCGTTCAACGCGGTCGTGTCGGTGGCCGTCGTGGCGTTCACGGTGTCCTTCGCGCTGCCGACGCTGCTCAGGCTGATCCGCGGCTCCGACTTCGTCCTCGGCTCGTGGAACCTGGGCCGGTGGTCGAAGCTGGTGAACATCCTGGCGCTGGGCTGGACGGTCGTGATCTGCGCGGCGTTCCTGCTCCCGCAGGGCACGTTGCACGTCGGCGGAAAATTCCAGTGGTCGTTGTTCAACTACGCGCCGATCGCGGTCGCCGTCGTGCTCGGCTATGCCACGCTGAGCTGGTTCCTGTCCGCCCGCCACTGGTTCACCGGGCCGAAATGGACCGCCGAGGGCGCGCCGCTCGACGTCGAGACCGACGTCCCGCCGCTCGGGCACAAGCACGACGACCCGATCGGAATCGGTTCATGACGACCATCGACCAGTACCCGGCGCCGAGCGCCTCGGCCGAGACGCGCGAGCACGAGCTGCGTACGGCGCAGGACCACGCCCGCGCGCTGTTCCAGCGCATCACCGACGACAAGCTGGTCCGCCCCGGCGTCACCGAGGTCGAGCTGTCGAACGAGATCAAGGCGCTCGCGGCCGACCAGCTCAACGTCCAGCGCTACTGGCACAAGCGGGTGGTGCGCGCCGGCCGCAACACCCTGCACCCCTACGACGACAACCCCCCGGTCCGGACGATCGAGGACGACGACATCGTCTTCCTCGACCTCGGGCCGATCTTCGCCGAGTGGGAGGCCGACTTCGGCCGGACGTTCGTGCTCGGCGACGACCCCGCCAAGCTCAAGATCCAGGCCGACATCGAGGCCGGTTGGTATGCGTGCAAGGCGTTCTTCGACGCGACGCCCGGGTGCACCGGCGCCCAGCTGCACGCCTTCGCGGTCGAGCAGGCGACCTCCCGGGGGTGGGAGTTCGGCGGCCCGATCGCCGGTCACCTGCTCGGCGAGTTCCCGCACGAGAAGCTCGACGACGACGAGATCGAGTCCTATGTCCTGCCGGCGAACGACACCGTCATGCGCTCGATCGACCCGTACGGCCGGCCCCGGCACTGGATCTGCGAGATCCACTTCGTCGACCGGCAACGCGAGATCGGCGGCTTCTTCGAGCAGCTGCTCACGATCGACTGAACGCGATGACCACCGTGAAACGCACTGGCGTCCCACCGTTCCGCGTGACCGCCGACGGGTGGCGCGACCTGCCGCCGATGGTCGCCGACTACCCGGGAACCCTGGGCTTCATCGGCGACGTGTACGCCAACCCCGAAGGCAGCGAGATGGCCTCGGGCTACTTCGAGCTGCGCCACACCGACGAACCTCTGGACTACTTCTACGACTACGACGAGATGAAGATCGTGTTGGAGGGCGAGTTCCGGCTGGAGAACAAGGACACCGGTCAGGTGCTGGTCGCCCGTCGGCACGACGCGATCTTCTTCCCGCGCGGCTCGCGGATCCTGTTCTCGACGCCCGATCGCGGGCTCGCCTTCTACGTCGGGCACCGCTCCTTCGCCCCGTGATCACCGCCCACGCCGCCGTGCCGAGGTGGCCTCACCAGCCGCCGGGCGTCGACGAGACCGGGCGGGAGTTCGTGCTCGTCGGCGTGCCCCGCTGCCCGGTCGTCGACGGGTGGGCCGAGCAGCTCACGCGCCTCGGCCGGCCGTGCCGGCGGGTCGAGATCGCCGACCTGCAAGAGGCGCTGGAGCAGGCGACGGTAGGGGTGCGGGTCATGATCGCCGGCGCGGAGGCGGACGTGCTCGCCGCCGCGGCGCGCTGCCGGGCCGCCGGTCTCGCCGACGTCGAGTTGACGCTGCACGCGACGACGAGCGCCCTGCGCAACGTCTACTGCGCGCACTGCACGGCGACATCGCTCCTCGAGGCGCAGGTCGAGGACGTCGTGACCTGCCCGTCCTGCCGACGCCGGCTGACGGTCTTCGCCCACGCCTCCGCGCGGTGGGGCGCGTACCTCGGCTTTGCAGCCGACGCGGAGGAGCGGTGTTGACCGATCTGCAGCTCGTCGTGCACGACGTGGTCGACGCCGGGCCCGTGCGCACGCTCACGCTCGCCGCGCCCGACGGTGCGACGCTGCCCGCCTACGTCCCCGGCAGTCACGTGGTGCTCGAGTGCGGCGGCCGGCCGAACGCCTACTCGCTGCTCGACGACGGCGTGCAACCGAGCGCGTACCGGGTGAGCGTGCTGCTGCGCGCCGACGGCGCGGGCGGGTCGCGGTGGGTGCACGCGCTGCGGGTCGGGGACCCGGTGCACGCGTCGGCTCCCCGCAGCGCGTTCGCGCCCGTGGCCGCGGCGAAGCACCACCTGCTGATCGCCGGCGGCATCGGCGTCACGCCGCTGCTGTCGCACGCCGCCGCCGCGCGCCGGTGGGGGCGGGCGTTCAGCTTCCTCTACTGCCACCGCACCGGGGCGCACCTGGCCGAGCTGCGCTCGCTGTGCGGCCCGGCGCTGCACGAGTTCACCGACCGCGGGCGGTTCGCCGAACACCTGGCCGCGGCGCTCGTCCGCCAGCCCCTCGGCACCCAGCTGTACGTGTGCGGCCCGTCGGGGTTCGCCGACTCGGTGACGGCGGCCGCGGTGGCGGCCGGCTGGCCGACGTCCCGGCTGCACCTCGAACGGTTCGGTGCCGACGCGCTCGACGCCGGCCGGCCGTTCCGGGTGCGGGTCGGCGCGGCGAGCTACGACGTCGCGCCGGGGGTCAGCCTGCTCGAGACGCTGGAGCGGCACGGGCACGAGGTGCCGTACCGGTGCCGGCAGGGCGTGTGCGGCGAGTGCCTGCTGCCGGTCCGGGCCGGGCGGATCGAGCACCGCGACCTCTACCTGTCCGAGGCCGAGAAGGCCGGCGGCGACCAGCTGCTGCCGTGCGTCTCGCGCGCCCACGACGACGTCCTGGAGCTGGCCCTGTGAGGTCGACGACCGAGCTGCTGCCCGCACGGACCCGCCGCTTCCCGTTCCCCTTCGACGACGACAGCTACCGGTACAGCGCGAACGTCGAACCGGCCGGCACGGTGATCGCGACCGCGGCGGGCTCGTGGGGAGCTGCCCGGGTGGATGTCGACGAGGACTACCTCGACGAGCTGGCCCAGCGCGCCGACGTGTTGGCCTCCGACCCGACGCGGACGGGCGAGCTGCCACACATGCGGGCGGCCGCCTGGGACACGCTGATGTGGGGCATGACGCAGCTGGCCGCCGGTCGCCCGGACGTGTTCGCGCTGTCGCGGCACGGTGCGGGATGGCACTGGCGCAACGACCTGCAGGGCATTGAACATACCTTCGGGTACGGAGACGACGCGTCGTTGCCCACCGACCCGTTGCACTTCATCGGCTCGCAGCTGCAGGAGGACCTCGTCCTGCTCGACCAGCGCGACGGCGCGCTGTTCGCCGACGCCGGGCTGGTGACCTTCGCCGCGGACTGGTCGATGCGCTTCGACCTGGGCATGGCCTTCATCGACATCCATCGGCCCGTGCCGCGGCTGATTCCCGACAACATCATCCCGCGCGCGCAGCAGTTCCTCATGCGCCTGCAGCCGGGGGCGGACTACCGGCGGTTGAACTGGACGCTGTCGGCCACCCCGCGGCTCGACGTCTCCACCGAGACCTACGACGAGTGGGGGCGTACCCGCCGCCTGGCCGTCGAGCGTCCGGACGAGGCGGGGGAGCGGCTGCACCTGCGGGTCGAGGTGCAGCACTTCGTCCGGCTCGCGCCGTCCAACGCGGTGCTGTTCCCGATCCGGACCTACCTGCTCCCGTTCGCCGACCTCGCTCAGGTGCCGTCGTGGACGCGGCGGCTCGCCGCCGTGCTCAGCGAGCTGCCGCCGGACATGGCGGACTACAAGGGTTTCGCGCGCTATCGCGACGTCGCGGTGGACTGGTTGCGCGCCCACGAACGAGCACCGGGGACGTCCGGCCAATAGGGTCACAGCATGTCGCGCTATCCGCACCTGCTCGCCCCGCTGGACCTCGGGTTCACCACGCTGCCGAACCGCGTCCTCATGGGCTCGATGCACGTGGGGCTCGAGGACCGGCCCAAGAACCTGCACCGGCTGGCCGCGTTCTACGCCGAGCGGGCGCGCGGCGGCGCCGGGTTGATCGTCACCGGCGGGTTCGCGCCGAACCGCACGGGCTGGCTGCTGCCGCTGGCCGGCAAGCTGACCACCCGACGCGAGGTCGCGCGGCACCGCGAGATCACTGGCGCCGTGCACGCCGAGGGCGGGAAGATCGCGCTGCAACTGCTGCACGCCGGCCGCTACAGCTACCACCCGTTCAGCGCGACGGCGTCGAAGTCACGCTCGCCGATCACGCCGTTCGGCGCCCGGGGCATGAGCGGGCGCGAGGTTCGCCGCACCGTCGCCGACTTCGCGCACAGCGCGGCACTGGCTCGCGAGGCCGGCTACGACGGCGTCGAGATCATGGGCAGCGAGGGCTACCTGATCAACCAGTTCCTGACCACCCGGGTGAACCGGCGCGACGACGAGTGGGGCGGGTCGTCGGCGAACCGCCGGCGGTTCCCGACCGAGATCATGCGCCAGGTGCGCGACGCCGCCGGGCCGGACTTCATCGTCTGCTACCGGATGTCGCTGCTCGACCTCGTCGAGGACGGCCAGACGTGGGACGAGACCGTGGCGCTCGCGCACGAGGTCGAGGCGGCCGGGGCGACGCTGATCAACACCGGCGTCGGCTGGCACGAGGCGCGGGTGCCGACGATCGTCACCTCCGTGCCGCGGGCGGCGTTCGTCGGTGTCACGGCCCGGCTACGACCCGAGGTCGGCATCCCGGTGATCGCCTCGAACCGCATCAACATGCCCGAGACCGCCGAGGAGATCCTGGCCCGCGGCGACGCCGACCTGGTGTCCATGGCGCGACCGTTCCTCGCCGACCCGGACTGGGTGCGCAAGGCCGCCGACGACCGCAGCGACGAGATCAACACCTGCATCGCCTGCAACCAGGCCTGCCTGGACCACACGTTCCAGCACAAGGTGGCCAGCTGCCTGGTCAACCCGCGGGCCGGCCACGAGACGCTGCTGACGCTGTCGCCGGTGCGCCGCGCGAAGCGGATCGCGGTCGTCGGTGCCGGGCCGGCGGGGCTGGCCGTGGCGTGCGCGGCCGCCGAGCGCGGGCACGACGTCGAGCTGTTCGAGGCCGCCGACGAGATCGGCGGCCAGTTCCAGCTGGCCCGCCGCATCCCCGGCAAGGAGGAGTTCGCCGAGACGCTGCGCTACTTCACCCGCCGCCTGGAGGTCACCGGCGTGAAGACCCGCCTCGGCACCGCGGCCGGGGTGGCGGACGTCGCCGGCTTCGACGACGTCGTGCTGGCCACCGGGGTCGTCCCGCGCGCCGTGAGCATCCCCGGCGCTGATCGGGCCAACGTCCACAGCTACGCCGACGTGATCACCGGCGCCGCCACCGTCGGCGCTCGGGTGGCCGTCATCGGCGCCGGCGGCATCGGGTTCGACGTCAGCACCCTGCTCACCGAGCGCGCAGCGCCCGACCGCGATTCGTGGCTGGCCGAATGGGGCGTCGGCGACCCGGCCGTGGCCCGCGGCGGACTCGTCGCGCCCGAGCGGCCGGCCCCGCCCCGTCAGGTGTACCTGCTGCAGCGCAAGACCGGCAAGGTCGGCGCCGGGCTCGGCAAGACCAGCGGCTGGGTGCACCGCGCCACCCTCGCCGCGAACGGCGTCGAGATGCTGCGCGGCGTCACCTACGACCGCATCGACGACGACGGGTTGCACATCACGGTCGACGGCCGCCCCCGCGTCCTGGCGGTGGACGACGTCGTCGTATGCGCCGGTCAGGAACCGCGCCGCGACCTCGCCAACGCCCTCGCTGATGCCCTCGCCGCGCTGCCCGGGACCACCGTCCACGTCGTGGGCGGTGCAGACGTCGCCGCCGAACTCGACGCCAAGCGCGCGATCGACCAGGGCACCCGCCTCGCCGCCCGCCTGTGAACGACGCCTGCAGGGCGCACGGAGAGCAGCCGGTAAAACTGCCGCGTCCACAGACGCTGTCCACAGCTGTGGACGGCTACGGGCACATTTCGGCGCAGATCGGGCGACCGCGCTGAAACATTCGCCGGGCCGGCTCCGGCGTCCGGCGCGATCGCCGCAGGCCCCGCCGTGGCTGGGCTGCAACGCTCCGGGCGGAATTTGTCACCCGCTGAGAGCGGCCCGGCGGGGATACGCGGACTTATTCCGACGGTAACCACCGAAACATCCCCCGCCCGTTGACTCGATGGCATGCGGATCGCGGACGGGCACCGGCATCTCGGGGTCCTGCCCGCGTTCCCGTTCTACGGCGGCCCGCCGATCAGCGCCGACATCAGCGCCCGGGCCACCGTCGACGAACTGCTCGCCGACCTCGACCGCGAGGGCACCGAACGGGCGCTGGTGCTGCCCAACTACGGCGTCCCGAACGTCGCGGTGACCTTCGCGCTGAACGATCTGGTGGTCGAGGCCGCCCAGCGCGACGACCGCGTCCGAGCCGGGCTGTACGTCTCGCCGCGGCCGCAGGACGCCGAGCTGACCGCGAAAGCCCTCACGCTGGCCGGCGAACCGGGCGTGCGCGCGCTGAAGACCACCTTCCTGCTCGGCGGCCACCCCACCGACGCCGGCTGCCTCGAGCAGCTCGACGTCATCTTCGCCACGGCCCGAGACCACGACCTGATCGTGCACATCCACACCTCGCCGGGCGCAGCCTCGGACATCGATCAGGTCGGCACGCTCGTCGAGCGCTACGGCGACGACGTCAAGATCCACCTCGTCCACCTCGGCGGCGGGATGAGCGGGCACATGAAGCTCATCGGCGGCCGGTTCTTCGACTGGATCTCGGCCGGCAAGCGCGTCTACACCGACACCAGCTGGGCCATCGGTTTCGCCCCGCGCTGGCTCGCGGCCGAGATCGACAAACGCGGGATCGGCGCCGACCGCGTCCTGTTCGCCAGCGACGAACCGTGGGGCGACTGGACCGGCGAGTTCGCCCGCCTCGCCGAGGCCGCCGGCGACGGCGAGCTGGCCCGCCACGTGTTCACCGACAACTTCGCCGCCCTCTACGACTGACCCGTCCCACCCACCCATCAAGGAGAAGCAGATGACTGACGTAGCCGAGAAGTCCGAGCTCGAAGAGGCGATGGAGAAGTCCATCTCCGAGATCCCCCACCCGTCGCTGCCGCCGGGCACCAGCATCTACGGCTCGACGAAGGTGTTCCCCGACTACCAGGCCTCCGAGGGCCAGGCGTGGTTCGGCCTCGTGCACGCCATCGCCCACGAGTCGTCCGTGAGCTTTGTGGCCGTCCTGCAGGCCACCCGCGCGCTGCGCAAGGGCTTCGAGTCGGCGCTGTACTTCTACGGTCCGGGCTCGCTGAACTGCAACGCCAACCGCGGCTTCCCCACCACCGGCGACGCCGCCTTCCCCGGCGAGACGAACATGAACGCCTCCATCGAGACGTTCATCAAGGAGGGCGGCACGGTGTACTGCTGCCGCTTCGGCATGGCGTTGCACGGCATGCGCGAGGAGGACCTGATCGAGGGCGTCGTGCCCACCCACCCGCTCGACGTCCAGGACGCGGTGATCCACTACGCCAACAAGGGCGCGATCATCCAGTCCAACTTCATGGTCTGA
>CAZZZE010000090.1:0-8836 GCA_964658365.1 uncultured Jatrophihabitantaceae bacterium | reverse complement strand
CGCAGCTCGGCGTCGGTGAGGTCGACGTAGTCTTCCTCGAGCGTCTCGATGTGATCGGCGATCGCGGACAGCCGGCGGACCTGCTTGCCCTCTCCGGCGCGGAGAATCTTGGCTAGAACCACGCGGCCATCGTACGGGCCCGTTCCCGGCGGACGGTGCCCTCACAGCCGGAACCGGGTTTCCCGCTCTGGCATCGTGGCGGGATGGCGCTGTTCCGGGGGGTCGAGCTGGCGGGGCTCACGCTGTCCGGCGAGCGCCTCGACCTGCGCCGCTGGCAGCCCGGAGATGCCGCCCGGGTGTACGAGATCATGCAGGACCCGTCCATGCACGACTACCTGCCGCTGCCCCGGCCGTACACCGCCGCGGCGGCGCAGGAGTTCGTGACCGGGCACGGGCACGAAGGCCGCGACGAGGGCACCGGCGTCGGGTCGGCGGTCATCGAGCGTTCCACCGGCCGGCTGGTCGGTGCGTGCGCGGTGCGGTTGACCGGCAACCCCGAGATCGGGTACTGGGTGGCACCGGACGCGCGCGGACACGGCTACGCGGCGGAGGCCACCCGGGTGCTGGTCGACTGGGCGTTCGGGCTCGGCGTGCCCCGGGCTGGGCTGTACTGCCAGGTCGGCAATCTCGCCTCGGTGCGGACTGCGCTGGCGGCCGGCCTTGCTTTCGAGGGCGTGTCCCGCAGCGGCGTGCTGGCCGACGGTCGGGGTGGGGTGTCGCAACGGCACGCCGACCTCGCCCGCTTCGCCCGCCTGGCCGGCGATCCCGGCGACCCGATCGCGCCGGCGTTCCCGGCACTGCCCGGCAGCGGGCTCAGCGACGGAGTGATCACTTTGCGCGCGGCGCGGGTCGAGGACGCGGCCGGCTACCACAGCAGCGACGACGAGCTGTCGCGGCGCTGGAGCTTCGACGGCGAGCGGCGCGGCCTCGCCGACGCCGAGCAGCGGATGGCGCGCGCGGGCCTGGTCTGGCTGGTCGGGCCGAGCGCGCAGTGCACGATCGTCGACGTGGCCACCGGCGGTTACGCCGGCGACCTACAGATCCGCCGCGACGGGCCGCCCGGCGTCGCGAGCCTCGGCTACACCGTCCACCCGGCCTTCCGCGGCCGCGGCTACACCGCCCGCGCGCTGCGGCTGATCGCCCCGTGGGCGTTCGACGTCGCCGGGTACGCCCGTCTCGAGCTGGGCGCCAAGCGCGCCAACGTGGCCTCGCAGCGGGCGGCGATCTCGGCTGGCTTCGCCCCCGACGGCGTGCGCGAGCGACGGCTGCGCAACGCCGACGGGAGCTTCTCCGACGAGATCTGCTTCGCGCTGCTCGCCCCGCGGCCCGGCGTCAGCCCAGCTTGATCAGCCCGTAGTCGTAGGCGTGGCGCCGGTAGACGACCGACGGCCGCCGGGTCTCGATGTCGTTGAACAGGAAGAAGTCGTGCCCGACCAGCTCCATCTGCTCGAGGGCCTGGTCGACGGACATCGGCTCGTCGGTGTGCTCCTTGCGGCGCACGATCCGGCCCGGACCGCCCTCGAACTCCACCTCGCCCGCGCCGTCGGCACCGTCGACGAGGGCACCGGTCGGCAGCTGCGCCGTCATCTCGGCCAGCGACTGCGGGGCCCGCCGGCCGTGGTGGATGCGCCGCCGGTCGGCGGCCTGGCGCAACCGTCGCTCCAACCGGTCGCCGGCGATGTCGAGGGCCTTGTAGAAGTCCTCGGCGCACGCCTCGCTGCGCACCACCGGCCCCCGCGTGCGGCAGGTGATCTCGACGTGCTGGCAGCTGCCGTTCTGGCGCGGGTTCTTCTCGTGCTGCAGCTCGACGTCGATGTGGTGGATCTTGCTGTCGTAGCGCTCGTACTTGGCCAGCTTCTCGAGCACGTGTTCTCGGAAGTGATCCGGAACGACGACGTTGCGGCCGCGGACCACGATCTCCATCTGTCCCGCGACGGTGCCATCGACTGCTGCGTTTGTCATGCGACCTCCACCATGCTCGTGGCGCCATCAGCTGCCGCACGGTGGGTACTCGGGGGCCGCGCGGGGCCGAGTGACGCCTTCTGATCAGGTCGTGCTCACGCTAGACCGCTCGTCTGAGCCTTGCCAATGGAAAGCCGAGGACTGGCGCGGAGTGCTCGCTACCACCGCTGCGCCCACGACGTCCCACCCGGCCTGACGCAGCGCCCGCACCGCCTCGCGCAGTGTGGAACCGGAGGTGACGATGTCGTCGACGACGATCGCTCGGTGGACGCCGCCGGTCGAGGCCGGAGCCCGGGCACGCAGGGCGCCGTGCAGGTTGCGCTCGCGCTCATTCCTGGTCAGCCCTGCGGAGTCCCGCACGACCCGCTCGAGACGCAGGACGCCCGGAGCCACCCGCACGCCGCTGGTGACCGCGGCGCGCCGGGCCAGGCGCAGCACGTGGTCGCCGCCCCGCGCGGCGGCCGCCCTTCGGCTGGACGGCACCGGCACGAGCACCACCTCCCCGCAACATCGCCCTGCCCCGGCCAGCACCGCCGTCGCCGCCCGGCCGAGCGCGAGCCCCAACTCGACGACGAGGTCTCGGCGCCCGCGCTCCTTGAAGGCAAGCAGCGCCCGGCGCAGCGCGCCGCCGTACCCGCCGCCGGCCAGCACCCGCAGCCCGGGCACCGGGTCGTCGGCGGCGTCGACGGGCGCACCCGGCCGGCACCGCGGGCACAGCGCCCAACCCGGCCCCGAGCAGCCCACGCAACGCCTGGGCAGGACGAGGTCGACGACGGCGGCGAGCAGGGCGACGGGCACGAACCGACTGTGCCCGCCGGGCGACGTCGGGGCGAGACCGACGGCCGTCGCTGTGGACGTTCGACGCTGTCGCGACCGGCGATGTGGACAACGTCGTCCGCGACCCGCACCGTGGTAGGGGGCTACTCGACGTAGCTCGGGGCGGTGCCGCTCGCCGCCGAGGCCCGGCCGCCGCCCGGGTTCGACCAGACCGTGCCGCTGGCCTGCAGGTAGACGTTTCCGCCGGCCGACGCCCATGCCGGCGCTCCGGGCGCTCCTGCCAGGGAGGTGGGCGGCGCCGGCAGCCCACCGATCGGGTACTCGTTCCACGCCGAGCCGTCGGCACCGGTCCGGTAGACGTGCGCGTCCTGGACGTCGGTGTCGTAGCCGATCGCGTTCAACCGCTCGCCCTCGATCCAGGCAAGGTCGGTGACCGTAACGTTGTTCGGGCTGATCTGCTGCAACGTCCCGATGCTGACCTGCGTCCCGGCGCCCCGCACGACCGCCCCGACGTAGAGCTTCTGGTGACCCGGGCCGTTGCCGAGGATCAGGGCGATCCGCGATCCCTCGGGGCTGAGCCGCAGCGCCTTCACCTGCTGCCCCGCCACCGCGGCCGGGAACTGCAGCTGCACCCGGGTCGCCGTGATGCGAGTGCCGGCCAGCACGCAGCGGTAGATCGCCGACCCCGCGCCGACCCAGGCCTCCACCCGGCCCGGCGCGAAGGCCGGGCGCGAGGTGACACCGGTGACGGTCGAGCGGTGCAGCCCGGTCGTCTGCGAGCCCATCACCAGCTCGGGGATCCCGTCGACCGACGTGACCCCGGCGAGCGAGAGATCGCCGCCCGGGCCGGAGCGCGACAGAGCGGCGGACGTCAGCGGGTAGCGGCTGTCGTTCAGCGAACCGGGCACGACCTTTCGCGTCTGGCTGAAGACGAGCTGGCCGCCGCGCAGGTAGTACACCTCCTGGACGGGCGGCACCACCATGTCGGCGTCGGAGTCCGACGCGACGAAGTCGGCGCCACCGGCGCGCGGGATCGGCACCGGCGTGCCGCCGTCGGTGATCTGCAACGAGCGCCCGCGGTCGATGTCGCTGAGCGTCGCCGCGATCTGCGCCGCCAGCCGGTTCTTCGACGTCGAGTCGAGCTGCGAGGCGCCCGCGATCTCGATCTTGACCGGATCCGTGCCCGTGACGTCGATGTGCCGCGACGCCGCCTGGGCCGGCAGGGTGTCGGTGCTGACCGCGTTCTGCAGGCCCTCGGTCGGTCCGGCCGCCAGCTCGTTCATCAGCGACTCGGAGGCGTCGATGGGGTCCGTGTCCGGCGTCCACCGTGCGTCGGGCACCAGGTAGCGGTGGGCGAGGTCGAAGAAGTAGACGCTGCGCGGGACGAACGAGTCCTCGAACTGCTGCTCGGTCAACACCAACCCGCTGCGCAGGCTGTTGATCCGGTACTGACCTCCCACCGTGCCGATGCCGAAGGCGAACTGCACCGTGGCCGCCTTGCCGACCTGCAGGTACGGCGTGTACACGCCACCGTCGTTCACCGTCCCGAGCTCGGTCGCGGTGACGGTGATCGGCTTGCCCGGGGTGTAGGCCCCCACGGACAGCGACGACACCACCGTCACTGTCGTGTCTGTCCACCGGCTGCGTGCCGCCGGCGTGAGGAACGACCGCGCCGACGCGTGCTTGCCCGCGGCGGCGGAGTTCACGGCCAGGAAGGTCTGTACCAGGTTGACCGGCAGCACGCCCGGGGCCGGACTGCTCGGCTGCGCCGACTGGTCACCGCCGACGGCCACCGTCCGCAACACCTGCGGCGACGAGGACTCCGGCACGCCCGTGCAGCCGGCGACCAGCAGGGCCAGCGCGAGCAGCACCGCGGCGAACCGCCTCACAACTCGCCCTCGTCGCCGTCGGTCTCGTGCGGGTTGAGCGGCAGCGGCGACGCCATCAGCGTGTGGCCCGCGTGCCGGGGCAGCGTCAGGCGGAACTGGGCGCCGTGCCCGCGCTCGCCCCAGGCCTGCAGCCAGCCGTCGTGCAGCCGGGCGTCCTCGAGCGAGATCGCGAGTCCGAGGCCGGTGCCGCCGGTGAGCCGGCTGCGCGAGGTGTCGCCGCGCCAGAAGCGGTTGAACACCAGCGCCGACTCCCCCGGGCGCAACCCCACCCCGTGGTCGCGGACGGTCACCGCGACCGCGTCGGCGTCGCAGCCGACGGTGATGACGACCGGATTTCCCTCGCCGTGATCGAGGGCGTTGCCGAGCAGGTTGCGCAGGATGCGTTCGACGCGACGGGAGTCCATGTCGACGACGACCGGTACGTCGGGCTGCACGACGATGACCTCGCTGCCGTGCCGTCCGGCCAGCACCGCGTTCGCGGCCACCGTGCTGGCCACCACCCCGCGGATGTCGGCCGGCTCGGACTCGAGGTTGGCGACGCCGGCGTCGTAGCGCGAGATCTCGAGCAGGTCGCCGAGCAGCGACTCGAACCGGTCGAGCTCGTCGTGCATCAGCTCCGCCGAGCGGGCGAGCGCGGGCGAGAACTCCGTCCGCTCCGCGTACAGGAATTCCGATGCCATGCGCACGGTGGTCAGCGGGGTGCGCAGCTCGTGCGAGACGTCGCTGGTGAAGCGCCGCTGCAGGCGCGAGAGGTCCTCGAGGCGGCGGATCTGACGCTGCAGGCTCGCGGCCATGTCGTTGAACGCCTCGCCGAGTCGGGCGAGGTCGTCGGTGCCGGACACCGCGATGCGCTTGGACAGATCGCCCGCGGCCAGCTGCCCGGCGGTCTCGGCCGCTACGCGGACGGGCCGCACGACCTGCCGGGTGACCAGCAACGCGATCGCCAGCACGAGGATGACGAGCGCCAGCGCCGCCACCAGCACGGTGCGCTGGATCAACGAGATCGTCTGCGCCTCGGCGGTCAGCGGGAACAGGTAGTACAGCTCGAACAGGCCGGTGCGGGCCTTGACCGGCTCGCCCACGATCAGGCCCGGGACGAGGCGCGAGGACGTCGACTCCTCCTGCGGCACGGGGGCGTACTGCATGGCCAGGTTGCCAGCCTGGACGGTACGGCGCAGCGCTGCGGGGATCTGCGGCGACTTCGCCTGCTC
Source organism: uncultured Jatrophihabitantaceae bacterium (assembly GCA_964658365.1). Classification (GTDB taxonomy): domain Bacteria; phylum Actinomycetota; class Actinomycetes; order Mycobacteriales; family Jatrophihabitantaceae; genus Jatrophihabitans. The sequence goes on along the minus strand of CAZZZE010000090.1, from coordinate 2,997 downwards.
GCCGACGGTGTTGTCCGAGGGCACGATCTTGATCGAGAACAGCCCGGCGGTGTTGCCGTTCGCGGTGAGGTCGGAGGTGAGGTCCGACTGCGCCTGGGTGACGTCGGCGAACGATCCGGCGTCGATGTCGGCCAGCACCTGCTGGGCCTGCGGCAACCCGATCTTGGCCTGGTTCACGGCCGCGTTGCGCTTCGCATCGAGCAGGCCGGCCGACACCTTGTCGACGAGGAAGAGGCCGACGATCAGCACCACGACGCCGGTGGCGATGACGGTCGTCGCGCCGACGCGCAGCTGCACGGAGCGGCGCCAGGTGCCGGCCACCGCACGCCCGGAGCCGGCGGCGAGCGCCCAGGCCGTCGAGACCGCACGGCGGGCCCGGGCGCCGGCGCGGCGCCGGTCGGCGGCGGCCACCGGCTGCTCGACGCTCACCTGCTGACGGGCGGGCACACCGATGACCGGTGCGTCCGTCGCGGGTGCGGAGGTGCGATCGGTGTCGGTCAGGGCGGGCCTGCCTTGTACCCCACACCGCGCACGGTGAGCACGACCTCGGGGCGTTCGGGGTCCCGCTCGACCTTGGCCCGCAGCCGCTGCACGTGCACGTTGACCAGCCGGGTGTCGGCGGCGTGCCGGTAACCCCACACCTGCTCCAGCAGGACCTCACGGGTGAACACCTGGCGCGGTTTGCGGGCCAGAGCGACCAGCAGGTCGAATTCGAGTGGGGTGAGGGCGACTGCTCGCCCGTCGCGCCGCACCTGGTGGGCCTGCACGTCGATCTCGACCGGGGAGTCCCCGGGGCCGATGCTGAGCGTCTCGCTGACGAGGTCCTCGTGGTGCCGCAGCCGCGCCCGCATCCGGGCGACGAGCTCCTTGGGCTTGAACGGCTTCATGACGTAGTCGTCGGCGCCGGATTCCAGACCCAGGACGACGTCGACGGTGTCGGTCTTCGCGGTGAGCATGATGATCGGCGTGCCGCTCTCGGCGCGGATCGCCCGGCACACGTCGATACCTGACGATCCCGGCAGCATCAGATCGAGCAGCACGATGTCCGGCTTGGTGTCGCGGAAAGCCTTCAGCGCACGCGAGCCGTCGGCGACGAACGAGGGGTCGAAGCCGTCGGTACGCAGCACGATGCCGAGCATCTCGGCGAGTGCGGCGTCGTCGTCGACCACCAGGACGCGAGGTTTCACCGCCCCATCGTGTCACCCCGCGGCTGTGCCGGTGCGGATCTGTCCACTCACCCGGCAAGATGATCGCGTGCGCCCGCCGGTCGTCCCCCTCCGCCCGTTGGGCGCCGCCGACCTCCTCGACGGCAGCGTGCGGCTCGTCCGCCGTCACGCCCGGGCCGCCTTCACGCTGTCCGTGCCGTTCGCGGTCGTGCGGGCGGTGCTCGGCGCAGCGTTGGAGCTGGCCGGCGACTCGACGTTCACCCGGCTCGGAATCCTTGGCAGCCTGGCCATCGCGAGCGGCTTCGGCTCCGTGCTCACCGGCCTGCTGACCCCCGTGTTCGCCGGCGACCTGCTCGGCGAGCAGGTGTCGGCCCCGGCTGCGCTGCGCCGGGTGGGGCGCCGATGGTGGCCCCTGGTCGTGTTGTCCGTCAGCGCTGCGGTGGCCGAGAACGTCGCCCTCGGCGCCGGGGGCGCCGGTGGCATCTGGCTGTGGGGGGTCTGGGCGGTGGCGACTCCGGCCATGATCGTCGAGGGGCTCGGCGTCCGGCGCGCGCTCGGGCGCTCGGTCGGTCTCGTGCGGACGAAGTTCTGGCGGACGTGGGGACTGCGCGCGCTGGGGTGGGTGCTGACCTGGGTGCTCAGCCTGTTCGTCCGGCTGCCGTTCCTGCTGGCAGCGGGTGTGCTCGCCAACGTCAACCCGTTCGACAGCACGACGTCCCCAACGACCTCTGCCCTGTACATCGCGGTGGGCGGCATCGGCACCCTGCTCTCGGTCGGACTCGTTGCGCCGGTGACCTCGGCCATCGAGGTGTTGCTCTACCTCGACCTGCGGATGCGGCGCGAGGGCATGGACGTCGTGCTGGCGCTCCCGTCGGCGCCGCGGGTCCCGGCGCCGAGCGCGGTCAGCGCGAGCGCATGGTGATCGCGCGTCCCGCCGACCCGGTGAGCGGCCCGGCGGCGCGGCGCGCGGCCGAGGCGGAGCTGCGCCGGGCCGGCTACGACCACGGGCACCACGACGGCCCCGGCCTGGGCACCCGGATCACACACTGGATCGGCCGACACCTCGCCTCGTTGCTCGGCAGCGGTGGTAGCGGGGCCGGCCACGCACTGGCGTTGCTGCTCGTGCTCGGCCTCGTGATCGGTGTCGTCCTCGGGGTCCGGGCCGGGGTCCCGGCGCGCCGCCACCGCGGTCGCGCCGGCCTCGACGCCGACCCACTGGCGGCCCGGGCGGCCGCAGATCACCGACGGATCGCCGCCGAGCTTGCGCGCGAAGGCCGGCACGCCGAGGCGCTGCGGGAGTGGTTGCGCGCCTCCGTCCAGACCATCGAAGAGCGCGGCGTGCTGCCGCCCCGTCCGGGCCGTACGGGTGCGGCGACGGCACGCGAGGCCGGCCCGCTGTTACCGGCGGCGGCCGACGAGTTGGCCGCGGCGATGCGGGCCTTCGACGAGGTGTGGTTCGGCGGCCGCCCGGCCACTGCCGGCGACGTGGCCCTTGCCCGCGCCGCCGCGGACGGCACCGCGGCGTCCCGGATCGCCCGCCCGTCGTCCATACCTGAGGGTATGGCGGCGCCGTGGTGACGGCGGCAGCCGCTGCCGTCGAGGCGGCGCCGCTGCTGCGCCCGTGGTGGCGGCGGGCCCGGGTATGGGTGATCATCGCCGTCGCGGTCGTGCTCGCCGGCGCGTTGCTCGCCGCGCTGAGCAGCACCCCCGGACGCAGCCTCGACCCGCGCTCGCCGGCGGCCGGCGGCAGCCGCGCGATCGCCCACGTGCTGGCGGGCTACGGCACCCGCGTGGTGCGGACCACCGACATCGACACCGCCCTCTCGACGTC
>CAZZZE010000089.1:0-8907 GCA_964658365.1 uncultured Jatrophihabitantaceae bacterium | reverse complement strand
GGAGGCCGCGGTCCGCGGCGGCCGCGACACCGACACGGTGGCGGCCATCGCCGGCGGCCTGATCGGCGCGGCGCGCGGAGCGTCGGCCGTCCCGCCGGCCTGGCGCTCGCTGCTGCACGGCTGGCCGGGGCTACGGGCCGACGACCTCGCGGGGCTGGCGGTCGCGACGATCGGCGGGGGCGCCCCCTGACCGGTACCGGCGCCCCATGATCGATGACGGCGTCAGTGCCGGCGTCAGTGTCGGCGGCGGCGCGGCTCGGCGTCCTGGGCGGCGAGCACCTTCTCGAGCAGCCGCGCCAGGGTCGAGCGCTCGTCGTCGGTGAGCGGCGCGAACACGTTCGTCTCGCCCACCTCGGCGTCGAGCACCGCGGTGCGGAAGAGGTCCCAGCCCGCGCGGGTCAGGGTGATGAGCATCCGCGTCCGGTTCTCCGAGTCCGGCACCCGCTCGACGAGGCCGCGCTCGACCATCCGGTCCAGGCGGTGCGTCATCGTCGAGGCCGAGACCCCGGCGGCGTCGGCCAGCTTCGACGGGTGGGAGCTGCCGTTGCGACCCGCCATGGCCAGCGCCTGCAGGACGGGCCATTCGATGCGCGACACGTCGATGGCCTCGAGCCGCTCCGTGTAGTAGACGTCCAGACGGCGTGACACCCGCGACATCGCGGTGACGATCCGCTGCACGGTCTCCGCCGCACCCGCCTCGGTGTAGACGCGCACGGCCCGTTCGTACTCGGCCCAGGGCGTCCGACGCGTCATAGGCGCTCACCCTACGTGCCGGAAACCGGGCGGTGAGGGCGGTCACCCCAGGACACCCCGTCGGAATATCCGCTGGGCGCCACTCGCTATCTTCTTCGATATCGAAGTTCTATCTTGCAGTATTGTCAATCGAAGTGGAATTGTTGTCATGCGTTCGTCTGACCGCCACCTGGCGGTTCTCCTCATCGGTGCCTCACTCGGGGCCGTCGGCTGGGGTTCGGTCCTGCCGTTCCTCTACGCCGACATCGCGACAGCCCGCGGCCTGGGCGCGTCCGTCGCCGCGGTGACCTTCTCGGCCTTCGCCCTCGGCGCATTGCTCGCCGCACCGATTGCCGGGCGGCTCGCCGACCGCTCCCGTCCGGTGGTCGTGGTCACCGTGGCCCGACTCGGCATGGTGCTGGCCGTCGTGGCCCTCATGTACGCCCGCGGCGCGGTTCCCATCTGGGCCGCCGCGCTCGCTTACGGCGCCGCGCTCGCCGTCGTCCAGCCGGCGACGTCGGTGATGGTGCTCGAGCTGACCCCGCCGGCCAAGCGGCGCGATGCCTTCGCCTGGCAGTTCATCGGCCAGAACCTCGGCCTCGCGCTGGGCGGCTTCGTGGGCGGATACCTCGTCGACCTCTCCAGCGCCACCGGCTCGCGCCCGGCGTATGCGTTCGCGGCGGTCTGCAGCATCGCCAGCGCGGTGCTGGTCGGCATCGTGGGTCGCCGCACCGAACGCCACCGGGTGTCGTCGGTGGCGACGCCGGGCGAGGACGTCGGTTACCGCGCCGTCCTGCGCGCGCCGGGCGTGCGCTGGATGCTCGCCGTCACCGTGTTGCTGACCCTGGCCTGCTACGCGCAGTTCGACTCCGGCCTGCCCGCGTACGCCCTGAGCGTGCTCGACGTCCCGGCCACCACGCTCGGCACAGCTGTCGCGGTGAACGCCGTACTGGTGGCGATCCTGACCGCTCCGGTGGTGAAGGCCACGCGCCGCGTCTCACCGGCCGTCCTGCTCGCGGTCTGTGCGCTGCTGTGGGTCGGCGTCTGGCTCGTCCTGGCTGCGCCGATGATGCACGCGCTGCCATCGTCCGCCTTCGTGATCGCCGGCTACGCGCTGTTCAGCGTCGGCGAGACCATGCTCGCGCCCGTGCTCACCCCGCTCGCCGCCTCGCTGGCGCCGCCCGGTGCCACCGGCCGCACGCTGGCCGCGATGAGCGGTGGCCAGACCCTGGCCACCGCGATCGGGCCGGGACTCTCCGGCGTACTGCTGGCCCTGGGCGTACCGGCCGCCTTCATCGCGCTGCAGGTCACCTGCTGCCTGCTCGCCGTCCTGGGCGCGCGCCGGCTGGGTCGCACGCTCGCCGCCCCGCGCCGCGACGAGGTCGCCCTCGCCCGCTGATCCCGCGCGCCATGAATACCCCCTTCAGCCGGTGGTGACCGGCTGAAGGGGGTATTCATGCGGGGACGAGGGTCAGAGCGCCGGGTAGTCGGTGTAGCCCTCGGCGTCGCCGCCGTAGAAGGTGGCCTGGTTCGGCTCGTTGAGCGCCACGCCCTCGCGCCAGCGGCGGACCAGGTCGGGGTTGGCGATCACCAACCGGCCCACCGCGACGAGGTCCGCGAGGTCCTCGTCGAGCACCGCCTGTGCGGACTCCCGCGAGGTGACCGAGCCGAAGCCGTCGTTGCCGATCACCGGGCCACCGAAGCGCGCCCGCAGGTCGCGGGTCAGTGCGGCGCGCGGGTCGGCCAGGTAGGACAGGTAGGCAAGGCCCAGCGGGCGGATCGCGTCGACCAGCGCGCGGTAGGTAGCCGTCGCGTCAGCCTCGTCCTGCTCGAGCGCGCCCTGGATGTTGTGCGCCGGCGAGATCCGGATGCCGACCCGCTCCGGGCCGATCGCCTCGGCGACTGCAGTCACGACCTCGATCGCGAATCGCGCGCGGTTGGCCGGCGTGCCGCCATACCTGTCAGTACGGACGTTGGACGACGGCGCCAGGAACTGGTGGACGAGGTAGCCGTTGGCTGCGTGGATCTCGACGCCGTCGGCGCCGGCCTCGACCGCGGTGCGCGCGGCGTGCACGAACTCGGCCACCACGCCGGCGATCTCGTCGGTCTCGAGCGCTCGCGGCGTCGGGTAGGCCTGCTGGCCGTTGGCGGTGACGATACTGTCGGGCGCCGCGATGGCACTCGGCGCGACGATGTCGGCCACCGGCTTGTTGTCGGGGTGTCCGATCCGCCCGGCGTGCATGAGCTGGACGAACATGTGCCCGCCCGCTGCGTGCACGGCATCGAAGACAGCTCGCCAACCCGCACGCTGCGCCTCGGTGTGGCTGCCCGGCGTGTTCAGGTAGCCCTGACCGACGGCGCTGGGCTGCGTGCCCTCGCTGATGATCAGGCCGACGCTCGCGCGCTGCCGGTAGTACTCGACCGCGATGTCTCGCGGCACGCCGTGGGCGTCGGCCCGGTTGCGGGTCAGCGGCGCCATGACGACGCGGTTGGGCAGCGTCAGCTTGCCGATCTCGACGGGCTCGAACAGTGATGTCATTGCTGCTCCTGGTTCGTAGGTCGTGCGGGTGCTCCTCAAGGCCAAGGCGACACAGCGCGCCCGCCTTCCCGGTGTGATCACCGGCACGGCGGGTATATGCTTGCCGACAGGCAACTAAAAGGGGTGAGCAGTGGACGACGACGTCAACCGGCTCCGGATCGCGCTCGGGCGCATCTCGCGGACGGTCGAGCGCGAGGTCAGCACCGACGGTCTTACGCGCACGACGATGTCGCTGCTGGGCACGCTGGCCCGGCACCGCACGCTGAGCATGGGCGACCTCGCCGAGATCGAGGGCCTGAACCCGACCATGACCTCGCGGCTGGTCGGCAAGCTCGAGGAGGCCGGGCTGGTGCGCCGGGTGCCCAGTGACGGCGACCGCCGCGTCGTGGTCGTCGAGATCACCGCCGAGGGCACCCGCACCCAGAACCGCCTGCGCCGCCGGCGCACGAGCTCGCTGTCGCACTGGCTCGACGACCTGTCGGCCGACGAGCGCGCGGCCCTGCTCAACGCCGTCCCCGCGCTCGAGTCGCTGGCCGCCGCGATGCGCTCCGGGGTGCCAGCCCGATGACGAGCGTCAACGCCTTCGTCCACGACACCTTCGCCTCCCTGGCCAACCGCAACCTGCGCCGGTATTTCAGCGGGCAGGCGGTGTCACTCATCGGCACCTGGATGCAGACCGTCGCTCAGTCGTGGCTGGTCCTGCAGCTGACCCACTCCGGCGCCGCACTCGGCCTCGCGGTGGCGCTGCAGACCTTGCCCGTCCTGCTGCTCGGCCCCTACGGCGGCGTGGTCGCCGACCGCGTCGACAAGCGCCGGCTGATGATGGCGCTGCAGTCGATGATGGGCGTCCTCGCCCTCGTCCTGGGCCTGCTCACCGTCACCCACGTGGTGACCCTGTGGGAGGTGTACGTCCTGGCCCTGCTGCTCGGCGTGAACAACACCTTCGAGAACCCGGCACGGCAGTCGTTCGTGCTCGAGATGGTCGGGCCCGAGCACCTGCGCAACGCGGTCAGCCTGAACTCGGTGCTGGTCAACGCGGCGCGAGCGGTGGGACCGGCCTTCGCGGGTGTGATCATCGCCCTCGGCGGCACCGGGATCTGCTTCCTGCTCAACGCGGCCAGCTTCGTCGCGGTCGTCGTCTCGCTGGCGCGCCTGGACACCGCGAAGCTGTCGCCCACGCCTCCGACGCAGCGCGGCAAGGGCCAGGTACGGGAAGGGCTGGTCTACGTCTCGCGCACCCCCGAGCTCGCGGGTCCGTTGCTGATGATGGCGCTGGTCGGCTGCCTGGCCTACGAGTTCCAGGTCGTGCTGCCCGTGGTGGCCAGTGACACCTTCCACGGCAGTTCGACGGCCTACGGCTTCATGACCGCGTCGATGGGCGCGGGCGCGGTGGTCGGCGGTCTCTACGTCGCGGCCCGGGGGCGTACCGGGTTGCGGGCGCTGACCACGTCGGCCGCCGTCTTCGGAGTGGTCATCGCGCTGGCCGCGGCGGCGCCGACGCTCTGGCTGGAGCTGGTGGCGCTCGCCTTCGTCGGTGGGGCCAGCGTCGGTTTCCTGTCGAAGGGCAACAGCACGCTCCAACTCACCGCCGCGCCAGGTATGCGCGGCCGGGTGATGGCCCTGTGGTCGGTGGCCTTCCTGGGTTCGACGCCCATCGGCGGCCCGATCGCGGGTTGGGTCTCCGACGCCTGGGGCGGACGCGCCGGCCTCGTGCTCGGCGCGGTCGCCTGCCTGGTCGCGGCCGGACTGGGTGCCGTCGTCACGGCCCGCACCGCCCGCGCGGCGACGCTGTCCGCGCAGCCGCCCGTCGAGAAGCAGGCCGCTCTGGCCGCGGACTGAACCGTCGCGCTGTGGTACGCCTGCAGGCATGACGCGCTTGCTGATCGGCCCCGTCCTGCGCCACGTGGGCAGCACCGACGCCACGGTCTTCGTCGAGACCGACGAGCCGTGCGAGGTGTCGGTCCTCGACGCTCGCGAGCACACCTGGACGGTCGGTGGCCACCACTTCGCGCTCGTGCACGTGGTGGGGCTGGCGCCGGACGCGGCAACCGCCTACGACGTCCGCCTCGACGGCGAGCCGGCCTGGCCGCCGTTCGACTCCAGCCGCCCGGCCTCGCGCATCCGCACCCTTCCCGACGACGCCACCGACGTGCGCCTGGCCTTCGGCTCGTGCCGCTACGGGCGAGCGGCGGTCAAGCTGGCCGACAAACACTTCGACGCTGACGCGCTGGCCTGCTACGCCCGCGAGCTCGCGGAGCAGGACGAGGCTCGGTGGCCGCAGGCGATGCTCATGCTGGGCGACCAGGTGTACGCCGACGAGACCTCGCCGCAGACCCAGCGGCGCATCAGGGCCAAGCGCGACATCACGACAGGCGCGAAGGACCAGGTGGCCGACTTCGAGGAGTACACCTGGCTCTACCTCGAGTCGTGGACCGACCCGGACGTCCGCTGGCTGATGTCGACGATCCCGAGCTCGATGATCTTCGACGACCACGACGTGCGCGACGACTGGAACACCTCGCACGAGTGGCGCGTCGAGATGCAGCGGACCGACTGGTGGCAGGAGCGGATCATCGGCGGCCTGAGCTCGTACTGGGTGTACCAGCACCTGGGCAACCTCTCGCCCGCCGACCTCGCCGACAACGAGCTGTACCAGCGGGTCCGCGCAGGTGGCGACACAGACGATCTCCTACGGACGTTCGCCATCCACGCCGACGCGGAGGCCGACGGTGCGAAGGGCACCCGCTGGTCCTACCGCCGCGACTTCGGCCGCACCCGGCTGGTGATGATCGACTCGCGCTGCGGACGCATCCTCGCCGAGGGCGCGCGCAGCATGGTCAGCGACGAGGAGTTCGCCTGGATCGAGGAGCAGGTCGATCCAGGCGTCAGCGGCGGCTACGACCACCTGCTCGTCGGCACCTCCCTGCCGTGGCTGCTGACCCGCGCGCTGCACGACCTCGAAGCGTGGGACGAGCAGCTGTGCAGCGACCAGCACGGGCGCCGGCTCAACCGCTTCGGCGAGTGGCTGCGCCGCGCGGCAGACCTCGAGCACTGGGCCTCGTTCCACCGCGGCTTCGAACGCCTCGCCGAACTGCTGGGCCGGGTGGCGGGCTCAGCCGACGCGCCGGCCACGGTGTGCGTGCTGTCCGGCGACGTCCACCACGCCTACGTCGCCGAGGCGCACTACGACGCGCCGCTGAACGCGCGGGTGTTCCAACTGACCTGCTCGCCGCTGCACAACTACGTCCCCTGGTTCATGAAGATCGCGTTCCGGCTGTTCTGGACCGCGCCGGCCGAGCGATTCGTCCGGGCGGTGCTGAGCCTCGTGGCCACCGTCCCGCCGTCGTCGTTGCGCTGGTCGCGGGTCGCTGGTCCGCACTTCGGCAACGACCTCGCCGAGTTCATCGCATCCGGCCGGCAGGCCGAGACCGTGCTTCGACAATCGAGCGCGCAGCGCGAGCCGACACTGCGCGAGGTCGCGCGAGTACAGCTGACCTGACGCGTCGGGCACCCGATGGACGCATCAATGCCGCGAATAACCCGATTGGGCCACGACTGTGACGTGCTTGTGTGCAGGCGTACAAACCGTCGGTTAATCTCGGGGTGTGCCCGAACAGAGGTCGGCCGAGGATGCTGCGTTGATCGCCGATTGGCAGCGAATCCGCGCAGGGACGGCGTCGGTGCAACGTCGCCTCGACGACGCCGTCGAGGGCGAGGGCGTGCCGGCGCAGTGGTTCGCGGTGCTGCACATGCTGCTCTCCGCACCCGAGCAGGGCCTTCCCATGACGGTGCTCGCCCGTGACCTGGCCATGACCTCGGGCGGGTTCACCAAGCTGGCGGATCGGATGGCCAAGGAGGGCCTGGTCGATCGCCGCGGCAATGCCGCCGATCGGCGAATCGTGCACGCTGCTCTGACCGAGCACGGCCGGGACTGCGCCCGTCGCGCCGCGCGCGTCTACCTCGACACGCTGCGCGAATCGTTGCTCAACCAGGTGCGCCGCGACGAGGTCGCTGCCGCCGCCGGCACGATGGACTCCCTGGCGCGCGCCCATGTCGACGACGCGGCGCTCGACGCGGCGGCCGCCGACCCGGCCCTCGTCGCCACACAGCGCGACCCCGCCCTGCCGGACCGGCGAGGACGGGGCCGCGTGAGCGAGTGATCGTGCTCGCAGATCGCCCCCCCGGATCGATCTGCGGAAGCACCTTTCGCCCCCCAGGGAATTATCTTCCCAGGAAGAGAAGCTAGCAAACACCCGGTTGATGCTCAACAGCTGACGGACATTATTTCCGGCCCTGACGCCGAATCGCCGGACAATTCCGAAATCTCCGTCGAGTTCATCGTAGAAACCCCCGTCGCGCGACGAATTCCGTTGTTTCCGACCCGAAGGGAGGTCGCCTGATGACGCCGCCGACCCGGCTGCTGGCATACAACACCGTGGCCGCCCTCACCGCGGCCAACGCCTGGCGGCCGGTCGACCGGCGCGGCCCGCTGTCGACGCCGGCCTATCTCGCCGGCTGGCCGACGTCGGAGCTGACGCTGCCGGTGCTCGGCCTGCACGCCGCGGTGAACGGCCTCGGCGCGTACGCCGGCGGACTGCGCGGCCGCACTGGTGTGGCCGGCGGCGCGCTGGCCGCCGGCACGTGCGGCGTGCTGCTGGGCCTGGAACACGCCGGCCGGCAGGCCCACCGGGCCTACGAGGACGCACTGGTCGCCGGTCTCGGCGCCGACTACCGCACCCGGATGGCGCACCCGACGTTCCCCGGCCCGGACGCCGCCATCGCGCGCACGCCGGGTCTGGTGCGGATGGCCCGCATCCGCCGACGCTTCGCCCTCGACGCGGACCTCGCCTACGGCCCGGCCGGCCGGGCCAATCAGCTCGACGTCTGGCACCGGGACGACCTGCCCCGCGACGCGCGGGCTCCCGTCCTGCTGCAGGTGCCCGGCGGCGCCTGGATCGTCGGCAGCAAGCAGGGCCAGGCGTACCCGCTGATGAGCCACCTGGTCGAGCGGGGCTGGGTGTGCGTCGCGATGAGCTACCGGCTCAGCCCGCGCAACGCCTGGCCGGCCCACATCGTCGACGTGAAACGGGCCCTGGCGTGGGTGCGCACGCACATCGCCGACTACGGCGGCGACCCCGGGTTCATCGGGATCACCGGCGGGTCGGCCGGCGGGCACCTGTCCTCGCTCGCAGCCCTGACGCCCAACGACCCGCAGTGGCAGCCGGGGTTCGAGGACGTCGACACCTCGGTGGCGGTCGCGGTGCCGTTCTACGGCGCGTACGACTGGACCGACCGCGATCGCGTCGGCAACCGCGGCCTCGTCGCCCTGCTGCAGAAACGCGTCGTCAAGCAGCGCCTGGCCGACGCCTTCGAGGTGTTCGACCAGGCGTCACCGATGAGCCACATCGGCCCGCACGCGCCGCCGTTCCTGCTCTCGCACGGCACCAACGACTCGCTGATCCCGATCGAGCAGGCCCGGTTGTTCGCCGATCGGCTGCGCGCCGCGTCTCGCCGGCCGGTGGTGTACGCGGAGCTGCCCCGTGCGCAGCACGCCTTCGACGTGTTCGGCACGCCGCGGGCCACCGCGGCCGCCGAGGCGGTGGCCCGCTTCCTCGGTGTCGTCTACGGCGAGCACC
>CAZZZE010000088.1:6585-8922 GCA_964658365.1 uncultured Jatrophihabitantaceae bacterium | reverse complement strand
CGGCTGCCGCGGGGCGGCGGTCCTGCTACGCCCCGACCGCTTCGTCGCCGGCGTCCTGCGCGGCAACGCACCGGCCGAGCTCGACGAGCTGGCCCGGGCGTTCGGCATCGCGACGAACAGCTGAGCGTCGACCGGTTGTTCGGTGCGGGCTGTCAGCCCGACAGCGCCTGCTCGCCCATGTAGCTGGCGGCGAGCACGTCGCGGTCGGCCCGCAGCGACGCGGCGTCGGCGGCCAGGGCGACCTCGCCGTGGCTGAGCACGATGCCGCGGTCGGCGATCTCGAGCGCCAGCTGGACGTGCTGCTCGACCAGGATCACGCCGCACCCGGTGGTGTCGGCGTAACGGCGCACGACCGGCAGCAGGCCCTCGACGATGATCGGTGCGAGCCCGAGGCTGAGCTCGTCGATCAGCAGCAGCCGCGGCGACCGGGCCAGCGCGCAGGCCAGCGCGAGCATCTGCTGCTCGCCGCCGGACATGAGCCCGGCGCGACGGTCTTGCAGCTGCGCGAGACGCGGGAAGTACTCGACCGCGCGATCGATGTCCTGGTCGGCACGCAGCCGGAAGTGCTCGGCCACGGTCAGGCCCTGGAAGATCCCGCGCCCCTCCGGAACGTGGGCGACCCCGCGCCGGGCCAGGATGTGCGGCCGCACCCGCGCGGTCGGCTCGCCGTCGAAGGTGATGGTGCCGCGCTGCGGGGTCAGGAAGCCGGCCACGGCGCTGAGCGCGGTGGACTTGCCCGCGCCGTTCGGGCCCAGGACGGCAAGCACCTCACCCGGCGCCAGCTGCAGCGACAACCCGCGGACCACCGGCGATCCGCCGTCGTAGCCGAGGTAGAGGTCGTCGAGTTCGAGAAGCACGTCGCTCATCACTGGCTCGCAATCTGCTCGCCGGGCGGCGCACCGGCGGAGGCTCCGGACGAGCCGAGGTAGGCGTTCAGGACGGCCGGGTCGCGGCGGGCCTGGTCCGGCGTTCCCTGGAAGATCACCTTGCCGAAGTCGAGCACGACGATCAGGTCGCAGATCGACAACACCAGGCCCATGTCGTGGTCGATCAGCAACGTGGTCGTGCCCCTGGCCACGATCTGGCTCAGGTGCTTACCCAGCACCTGGCTCTCGCCGGTGTCGAGCCCGGCTGCTGGTTCGTCGAGGCACAGCAGCGTCGGGCCGCCGGCGAGCGCGCGTGCCACGCCGGTGAGCCGCTGCTGGCCGGCCGTCAGCTGGTCAGGGTGGGCGTCGGCGATGGGCTCCAGGTCGAGCAGGCCCAGGACGGTGCGCAGCTGCGCGTCGCGACCGTCGCCGCGCTGCCGGATGCCGAGCCCGCCGCGCCACCACGGATCGCGGCTGGCGGCGACCGAGAGGTTCTCGAGAACCGTCAGCTCGTCGAACAGCATCGAGGACTGCCAGGTACGGGCGAGCCCCGCGCGGGCGCGACGGTGCGGCGACATGCGCACCAGCGATCGGCCCGCGAGCTCGACGCCGCCGGTGGCCGGCGCGAAGCCGGTGATCGCGTCGATGAACGTCGTCTTGCCCGCCCCGTTCGGCCCGATCAAGCCGACCAGCGCGCCCTCGGGGATCTCGATCGAGACGTCGTCGAGCGCCTGGACGCCGCCGTAGCGCACCGACAGTCCCTGCGTGCGCAGTGCACATCCGGCCGTCACGATTTGACCATCGTGCGCCGCATGCGCGGCATCGGCCGGCCGGCGCGCGTGACGAGTCGACCGGGCCGGCTCAGCGCGATCGAGGTCGCGATGCCGTTCGGGTTCTTGATCATCGTGATGACGAGCGCGAACCCGGCCAGCACGAGCTGCCAGTTCGCCGGGATGTGCAGCACGACCTCGCCGACGTGCGCCAGGAACGCCTCGGTGCACAGCATCCCGCCGACGATCGCGCCGGAGATGGTGGTGATGCCGCCCATGTAGGCGAAGGCGACGAACGACAGCGCGATCGAGATGCTGTAGTCGCTGGCCGTGCCCGTCTGGAAGCTGTACGCGTACAGCGCGCCCGCCAGCCCGGCGAGCCCGGACGAGATCGCGTACGCCACCAGCTTCGTCTCGCGGACGTCGATGCCGGCTGCCGCCGCGGCGCGCTCGTTCGAGCGCACGGCGAGCATCCGCTGGCCCAGGTTGCCGCGCCGCAGCGCCGCGACGAACATCGCTGAGCCGGCCGCGCACACTAGGCACAGGAACCCGAACAGCGGGCTCGGGCTGCCCAGCCCGCTCAGCAGCGCGCTGCTGTTGGGGCCGAGATCCAACCCGAGCAGGTGAGGCGAGGACACCTTGCCGTTCAGGGTGCTGAAGCCGAAGTTGGCATTGCTCAGCCAGAAGTCCGAGATCGCCAC
>CAZZZE010000088.1:0-6485 GCA_964658365.1 uncultured Jatrophihabitantaceae bacterium | reverse complement strand
CCGGCGACAGCCCGGTGCGCATCGCCATGGCCTCGTCCTCCGACGCGGCCCGGGTAGCCAGGCCGAAGCGGCTGTACCGGTAGCCGGCGGCGAGCGCGATGGCCACGACGACGACGATCCCGGCGAAGATGAACCGGTCACGAGGGATCGCGACGCCGAGCACGTTGACCGCGGTGCTGGGCAGCACGGCCGGCGCCGAGCGGCTGGTGACCCCGAACCACAGCAGGACGACCGCCTGGAGGAAGAGCAGCAGCCCCAGCGTCGCGATGAGCTTGGACAGCGGCGAGGCGGTGCGCAATCTTCGGAACACGAGGCGATCGACGACCAGGCCGGTGAGCCCGCACAGGACGATCGCGGTGACGAGAGCCGGCGCCGTGGACCACGGATCGTCCAGGGCGACGTGCAGGCCGCCGATCGACACGGCCGGGATGTGCAGCAGCCCACCGGTCTTGAACGCGTAGTAGAGGTATGCGCCCTCCATCGCGACGCCGCCGGCGGCGATGTTGATCACGCCGGCGCCGCGGTAGGTCAGGACGACGCTCAACGACAGCCCGGCGATGAGCGAACCGGCGCCGAGCCCGATGAGGGTGAAAAGGACCAGTTCCTTCACGGCGTGCCGCCCGTTGCGGTCCGGGCGCCGGTGGCGCGGGCTGTCGACGGGACAGACACCTTCGCGGTCCTCCTCGTCGTCTGGTCGGGCCGGGTCAGCGAACTCAGCTCGCAGCACATTCCGTGGGACAGAACCTTATCCCGCAGTACGGACTTGGTGTCAACGGTTGGAATGTGCTGGCGCGTTCTTCACAGCGGAATGGCATATAGCTAGTGTTCAGGCGTGACTCGACTGCGGGAACCCAAGCATCCGATCGGCTCCGTCGACAACGCCCTGAAGTTGCTGCTGATGTTCCGCGACCATCGTCGGATCCGGATCTCCGAAGCGGCCGCCGCCCTCAACGTCGTGGCCTCGACGGCGCACCGGTTGATGGCCATGCTCGAACACCACGGCCTGGTCTCCCAGGATCCCGAGAGCAAGGCCTACCAGTCGGGCCCGATGCTCACCCAGATCGCGCTGCAGGTACTGGCGCAGATGGACATCAGGACCGTGATCCGACCGCATCTCGAGCGGCTCGCCGAGCGGACCAACGAGAGCGTGCACTTCCTGGTGCTCGACGGCACCGACGTATTGTTCGTCGACGGCATCGAGTCCGGACGTACCGTCCGGACCACCCTGCGTGTCGGCATGCGCCGCCCGGCGCACTGCACGTCGGGTGGCAAGGCGCTACTGGCCGAGCTGACCGACGCCGAGGTGCGCGCGCTCTACGGCGCGACCGCTCCGACGGAGTGCACGCCGCGCTCCATCCACACCATTCCCGCGCTGCTGCGCGACCTGAAGAAGGTGCGCCAGGTCGGCTACGGCGCCAGCGTCGGCGAGAGCGAGCCCGAGATCGCCGCCGTCGGGACCGCCATCCTCGGCGCGCAGGGTCAGCCGATGGGGGCGTTCTCGGTCTCCATGCCCATGACCCGCTATGACCCGTCGGCGCTCACCCGGGTCGGCGCAATGGCCTCGGTGACCGCGCAGGAGGCGATGGCGGACCTCACCCAGGCCGCGCAGGTCGGATTGCTCCGCGGCTGATCGCGGCCGTCGGTACGCTCGCCCCCATGCCGCCACGCCGCCGCCGGGACGTCGGCGGGACCTCGACGGGCACGGTGGAGCGCTCGGACGTCGTGCGCAACCGCGAGCGGATCTTCGCCGCGGCGCGTCAGCTGTTCGCCCAGCGCGGGCGCGACGACGTGTCCTTCGACGACATCGCGGCGCTCGCCGGTGTGGGCCGCGCGACGCTGTTCCGCCACCTGGGCACCAAGGAGGCGCTGGTCACCGAGATCTACGCGGCCCGGCTCGAGGACATCCACGCCCTGGTCAGTACGGCCCTCGCCGCCGACGATCCCTGGACCGGCTTCGAGACGATGCTTCGTTCGCTGGTTCGCTGGATGCACGAGGACCGCGGCCTCTACGACTTCGCGAAACGGCTGAACCTCGCCCAGCGCGAACTGCTGCCCGAGCGCGGCGCGCAGGTGACCCGCGAGATCGGCGGGGTCATCGCCCGCGCGCAGGCGGCCGGCGCGCTGTGGCCGGATCTACGCGCGCTCGACATCGTCCCGCTGCTGGCCTTCGCCGGCACCCAGGACACCGAGCGCCTCGAGGGCTACACCGACGTCCTGATCCGCGGGCTGCGGGCCACCCCGCCGCCGCGCAGCTGAGACGCACAGCCGCCGAAACAGCCTGAGGTCTTGACTCCCCGCGGTCAACGAAACAATACTTGGACGTCTCACTTTGCCTCGAACCCGCGGCAGCCGCGACGAAGGAGTCGGACATGTCGGACCGCACAGAACGAGTCACCGAGCAGGACGCGCCCGCCGCGGCGATCAGTGCGGTGGGTCCGGCGTCGGCCGTGCAGACCGCCCTGACGGCGCTGGGCCGGGGCGGCATGGTGGTCGTGCGGGACGACACCGACCGCGAGGACGAGGCCGATCTCATCGTGGCCGCCGAATTCGTCTCGACGCAGCAGATGGCGTTCCTGGTCCGGCACACCACCGGGATCGTGTGCGCGCCGATGAGCGCCGAGCGTGCGGACGCGCTGCGGCTGCCCCCGATGGTCACTGACAACCAGGACAAGCACGGCACGGCGTTCACCGTCTCGGTCGATCACCGCGACACCGAGACCGGTGTCTCGGCGACGGAGCGGACGGTCACCGTCCGCGCGCTGTCCGATCCGCTGACGCTGGCTGCGGACCTGCGCCGGCCCGGGCACATCTTCCCGCTGCGCGCCCGGGACGGCGGCGTGCTCGTGCGTGCCGGGCACACCGAGGCGGCGGTCGACCTGACGACGCTGGCTGGGCTGTCCGGCGTGGCGGTCATCAGCGAGCTGGTCGACGACGACGGCTCGATGCTGCGCGGGCGGCGGGTCACCGACTTCGCCGAGACGCACGGCCTGCCCGTGCTCGCCGTCGCCGACCTGGTGCGCTACCGCCGCGCCACCGAGCAGATGGTCGAGCTCGTCGCGACGTCGCAGATGCCGACCGAGTTCGGCGACTTCCGGGCGATGGCCTACCGCAACACCGTCGACGGCACCGAGCACCTCGCCCTCGTGATGGGCGACGTCGCCGCGGCCGGACGCTCGCCGCAAGGCGCGCTGGTGCGCGTGCATTCCGAGTGCCTGACCGGTGACATCCTGGGCTCGCTGCGCTGCGACTGCGGCGCGCAGCTGGAGGAGGCGCTGCGCGCGATCGCGGCCGAGGGCTGCGGTGCGGTGGTGTACCTGCGCGGGCACGAGGGCCGCGGCATCGGGCTGGCCCACAAGATCCAGGCCTACGCCCTGCAGGAACTCGGCATGGACACCGTCGATGCCAACCTGGCGCAGGGCCTGCCCGTCGACTCGCGCAGTTACGGCGTCGGCGCGCAGATCCTCGCCGATCTGGGTGCCTGCCGGCTGCGGCTGATCACCAACAACCCCGACAAGTACGGCGGCCTCGAGGGTTTCGGCCTCGAGGTCGTGCGGCGGGTGTCGCTGCCGACCGCGGCCACCGCCGAGAACGTGCGCTACCTGCGCACCAAGCGCGACCGGCTGGGCCACCAGATCAGCGCGGTCGCCGGATCGTGAGCGACCAGTCGATGGCCCTCGACCCGCTGGCGCTGCGGCAGGCCTTCGGCGCGGTGCCGAGCTCGGTGGTCGCGCTCGCCGCCGTCGTGGACGGCCGGCCGATCGGGCTGGCCGCCAGCACGTTCGTCCCGGTGTCCCTCGACCCGCCGCTCGTGGCGTTCTGCGTCCAGCACACCTCCACTACCTGGCCGGTCCTGCGCGAGTGCCCGCACATCGGAGTCAGCGTGCTGGGCTCTGGGCACAGCGCCGCGGCCCGCCAGCTCGCCGGGCCCGGCAACCGCTTCGCGAACCTCGCGACGACGACCGCCGACAACGGCGCGGTGTTGCTCGACGACAGCGTCGCGCAGCTCGAGTGCGCCCTGCACAAGGAGGTCGCGGCCGGCGATCATCTGATCGTGCTGCTCGACGTCCTCGCCATCGACGCCGCGCCGGACGCCGAACCGCTCGTGTTCCACCGCAGCTCGTTCCGCATCCTGGGCTGAGCCGGCGCGCTCACGGCGCGGCGGCCCGCAACGCATCCGAGATGGCCTTGGCCGTCCCGCCGTGGGCCTGGCCGCCGTCGACGGAGATGTCGGCGCCGGTGATGAAGCTGGCGGCGGGGGAGAGCAGGAAGGTCACCAGCTCGGCGACCTCGTCGACGGTGCCGCCGCGACCCAGGGGGGTCAGGGCCTGGTTGACGGCCCGGAACGCCGGTGGGGCCGACAGTGTCATCGGGGTCTCGATGAAGCCGGGGTGGACGGCGTTGACCCGGATGCCGCGCGCGCCCAGCTCGGCGGCGGCGAGCTGAGACAACCCGCGCAGCGCCCACTTGCTGGTCGTGTACGCGGCCGTGTAGTGCCCGTAGAACGCGGCCACCGAGCCGATGTTGACCACCGACGACTCGGCAGGCATCAGCGGCAGCAGCGCCTGCATGCCGAGCATCGGCCCGGTCACGTTGACGGCCAGCACGCGGTTCCACTCGTCGAGCTCGACGTCGCCCAGGCGCACCCGGCTGGTGATGCCGGCGTTGTTCACGAGGCCGTGCACCGCGCCGAACCGCTCGCCGGCCCACCCGGACAGCTCGACCCACGCGGCCGGATCGGTGACGTCGAGGGCCCGGCAGTGCAGCCGGTCGCCGGCGTCGGTCTCGCTCGAGGCCTCGGGGGCCAGATCGGGGGCGACGAGGTCGGCCGCCACGACGACGGCCCCCGCACGCAGGCAGGCCAGTGCCTCGGCGGCGCCCTGGCCGCGGCCCGCACCGGTGACCACGACGACCCGGCCGGCCAGCACCTCGACAGATGACATATAATGTACAATACATGCCTCGGCTCGTCGCGAAGGACTGATAATGGCGCACGTCGTCTGGATCACCGGCTACTCCTCGGGCATCGGCGCCGCGCTCGCCGCATCCGTGCCCGACCCCGACGCACGTGTCATCGGGGTGTCCCGGCGGCCCGGCGCCGTCGGTGAGCACGTGGCTGCCGATCTCACCGACCCGGCCGAGTGGGACACCGTGCTCGCCAGCTTCGACGCGGTGCTCGGCGCCGGCGACGTCACCCGGGCGAGCCTGCTGCACTTCGCGGGTATCGGGGTCCCGCACGGCCCCGCCGCCCTCGCCGATCGCGATCAGTACCGCTCCTCGGTGCTGCTGAACTCGGCGTCCGGGCAGGTGCTCGCCCAGGGCTTCCTCGGCGCGTGCGCCGCGCACGGCATCACCGACCCGTTGATCATCCTGTGCTCGTCGCCAGCGGCGATCACCCCGCTGCCGTTCGTGTCGCACTACGGCGCGGGCAAGAAGGCCGGCGACTACTGGGTCGCCGGCGTCGCGGCGGAGGAGGCGGAGCGTTCCGAGGCGCTGATCCTCGGCGTCGCCCCGTTCGCCGTCGACACGCCGATGCTGCGCAGCGTCATGGACCTGCCCGCCGAACTCGATCCCAACGCCGCGATGCTGCGGGCCGAGGCCGACCAGGGCCGACTGGCCACCCCCGAGGCCACCGCCGCCGAGATCTGGGCGGCGGCCGTGCCGGCCAACGCCGGGTCGGTCGTGTACGTCGGCGCCGTGCCGCCGCCGTTCCGCGACGGCGCCACCCCGCCGGCCGTCCCGTCGGTGCTCGGATGAGTGCGCCCCGACCCGGCGAGCGCAGCCCGGCCGTTCCGCGCCGCACGGTCACCGGTGACGTCATCGCCCGACTGCGTGACGACATCCGTGGCGGCGAGCTGCCGCCGGGATCCCGGCTGCTGCAGCTGGAGGTCGCGGCCCGCTACGGCGTCAGCAGCACGCCGGTGCGCGAGGCCTTCTCGGCCCTCGAGCGCGAGGGTCTGCTGGTCAGCTCGCCGCACCGCGGGGTCGTCGTGTTCCGACCCACCGTCGAGGACCTGCGCGAGACCTACGAGATCCGCATCGCGCTCGAGTCGCTGTCGATCGCCGCGGCCGTCCCGCAGCTGACCGGCGACGACCTCGACGAGCTGGACGCACTGATCGGGCAGATGGCCGGCGCCGTCGACGACCCGGTCCGGCACGGTGCGCTGAATCGCGACTTCCACGCCCGCCTCACCGCGGCCGCAGGCATGCCGAAGCTCGACAAGCTGATCGCCGACCTGCGCGATGCCTCGGCGGCCTATCTGCGCCTCTACGCCGACCTCGCACCCGGGGCCGAAGCTGCCCGTGCCGAGCACCTGCAGATCGTCGAGGCGTGCCGGGCGCGCAGCGTCGCGAAGGCCCGCAGGGCCGTGACCGCCCACCTGCGCAACACCGTCGAGACGGTGGCCGCCGGCCTGGACCGCGAGCTCGCCGAGCAGGACGCGCAGCGTGCCTGACGAGCGGCGCTGACCGGCGCGGCAGGAGCACGG
>CAZZZE010000087.1:8008-8935 GCA_964658365.1 uncultured Jatrophihabitantaceae bacterium | reverse complement strand
CGTGCCGCCTACTTTCCGGGCTGGTGTCGCTGTCGGGATCGGCCCCAGCATGCCGTCCCCCTCCGACAGAACGACGTCGCGGTCGTCACGCGATTCACCATCCTGCCCACCAGAATCGCCACCAGCACCGCCAGCACCGTCGGGGCGAGCAGCACCAGTGCGTCGTGCGGCGCGTACTCAGCTCCCACGAACTCGAGCGTCAGCAACGTCGCCGTCACCGGCGCTCGCTGGGTCACTGCCAGCAACGCCGCCGCGCCGACCACGGCGAAGGACACCGCGGACTCAGCCGCCCACACGTGCTCGGCCAACCGCCCGGCCACCGCGCCGAGCAGTGCCCCGGTGGCCAGCGCTGGCGTCAGCACCCCGCCGACCGCACCGGAACCCAGGCAGGCCGCGGTCACCACCGGTTTCAGCATGAGCAGGACGGTGGCGAGTCCGAGACCGATGCTGCCGTCGAAGGCAAGCCCAGCAGGTCCTTTCCCGTTGCCGGGCAGCTGGGGGTAGTGGGTCGCGAGCACACCCAGTGCCGCGAAGACCACGGGAACCGCGACGGCCACGCGCCATCCGCTCGGCGCGTGCTGCCGCGCGAAGGTCATCAGTCGGACGAACGCGACACCCAGCACGCCGGCCACCGCGCCCACCAGCGGGGCCCAGACCAGGAGCGGCGCCGAGAAAGAAAGATGCGGGATGCGGTAGACAGGCCCGTCGTCGAGCAGGACGCGGCCGACGAGCGCGGCCAGCGCCGACGTCACGATCGCGGGCACGACGGCGCGCAAACCGATCGTCCCGAGCAGCACCTCGAGGGTGAACGCCGCGCCGCCAAGCGGCACGTTGTAAACCGCAGCCAGACCTGCGCCCGCCCCGCAGGCCAGCAGGATCCGCTGCTGACCTGCGTCGAGGCCCAGCCACCGGGCCAACCGCCCACCG
>CAZZZE010000087.1:0-7998 GCA_964658365.1 uncultured Jatrophihabitantaceae bacterium | reverse complement strand
ACGCGCCGACCTGCCGCGGGGCGCCCTCCCGTCCCAGCGACGCACCGCCGCCGACCGCCACGATCTGCACCACCGCATCGACCAGTGTCGCCGTCACGGGCAGGTGCGGACGTGCACGCCGAACGGCTGCGGTTACGGAGATCGAGTCGGGCGGGGACCGCCGCCGGCTGAGCCACCACGCGGGCCCGACAACCGCGCCCGTACCGGCCAGGGCCAGCACCCGTCGCGCGTGTCCGGCGTGCTCGACGCCGAGCAGGAACGCGCTCTCGGTGTAGCCGTAGAGCAGGTGCTGGACGCCGTGCAGCAGCAGGGTCAGCGCGACGCCGAGCAACCCCGCCGCGAGCCCGGTGGCGACCGTCGCCACCGCCAGGCGACCGGCGCTCGAACGGGTCACCGGTCAGCGCTGCGCTAGAAAGTCCAAGAGCAACGCATTCACCTGCTCGGGCGCCCGCACCGGCAGCCAGTGATCGACACCGTCGACACGTTCGTAGCGCCACGGGCCGTCGACGAAGCGAGCCGACTCGGTCATCTGTGCCTCGGTCAGGAACGGGTCGCGGTCCGACCACACCCCCATCGTCGAGCAGCTCACGTGTGGCAGGCGATCGGACGGCGGGGCCGCGAACGTCCGCGGGTCGATGTTGGCGCGGTACCAGTTCAGCGCGGCGGTCAGCGCGCCCGGGCGGGACAGGCCGTCGATCTGACGCTGCAGATCGACGCCGTCGGACGGCTCGCGCCAGCCCCACTGCCGCAGGAAGGCCCAGTCATCCTTCGGCATCACGGTCTCGGCGACGTCGGGCAGCAGGAACCAGAGCATGTACCAGGACAGCTCGCTCTGCTGCCAGCCCGCGTGCGCCCGGGTGGAGGGATGCCCCACAGACAGCGTGGCCAGCGACGAAACCCGATCGGGTGCGAACATTGCGAGCGCCCAGGCCAGCCCGGCGCCCCAGTCGTGGCCGACGACGTCGACCGATGCAAGGTCAAGATCGTCGAGCAGGTTCGTGACGTCGGCGATCAGGGTGCGCATCCGGTAGGCCGACACCTCGGCGGGGCGCGAACTCTCGCCGTAGCCGCGCAGATCGGGCGCGATCACGCGGTATCCCGCGTCGGCCAGCGCCGGGACCTGATGTCGCCACAGCTCTGCCGTGTCCGGGAACCCGTGCAACAACACGACAGGTGCACCGTCAAGGGGGCCGGCGGTCGTCACCGACAGCGTGATCCCGTTGACGTCGTGGCGGCCAATTGTCACGAAGGCCACCCTAGACACCACCGTTGACAAGCCTGTGTCCGCGATGTGGAGTGCAGGGATGACCACGAGACGACGAAGTCTGCTGGGTCGCCGGCTGGTAGCGATCAGCGCGGCGACGATCATGACCACCGCCACCGCGGCAGCTATCCTGCAGAACGCCGGTGCAGCACCGGCGAAGGTGACAGCGTGCGACACGAGCACCGACACCGAGTACGCGCAAGGCACCACCGCGGCAGCGATCGGCTGGCCCGGCAACGAGCAGGCAGTCGTTGCCTGCCTCAGCGGATCGTTCGTCGTCAAGAACACGCAACGTACCTACGGGTATGGTCTGTGGAACGGCAACAAGTCCACCTGGACGAACGCCGAGGGCCACCTGCCCGCGCTCGTCACCCGCTTCCGCAGCGGCGGCGCCGAAGTCTCCATCACCAACTTCGGTGACATCGTGCGCAACGGCGGACGCACCGTCGTCGCCGTGTACAGCCGGGTGCGCGTCACGAACCGGACGCGCCACACCATCACCGTCGACCCGCGACCGACGGCCGGGCTCACCGCGCTGAACCACGCCTCGAACCGGGTGCGCGCGCACCGCAGCGTCGTGCACGACTACGCCGTCTACTCCGACAGCTTCGGGTCGTCGACCGCCTACCCGTCGACGAAGGCACTCGGCACGTACGCGCAGCACTACCGGCACATGCGCAGGTACTGGAACGGCCAGCTGCACCAGTTGGCACGGATCACCGCCCTGCCCGACCACCGGCTCATCGACGCCTACGAGACGGGCTACGAGTACACCCAGATCACCCGTGGCGGCGACGAGCTGAAGACCGGCGTCAACGGTTACAACAAGGAGTACAGCCACGACGTCATCGGCATCCTGGCCACCCTGCTGACCCAGGGCTTCACTGCCGACGACACGACGACGGCGAAGGCGTTGCTGCTGCGGCTGCGCGACGTCGTCGGCACGCAGGCGCAGTACGACGACGGCATCTGGAAATACGCCTGGGTATGGGCGCTGTACCTGCAGAAGACTGGCGACCGCGCGTTCGTGCTCGCCAACTTCTCGACGCCCGGCGCGAAGGGCAACGCGCTCGAGCCGAGCATCGCCGACAGCGCGCACGCCATCGCCGCCGACCGCACCGGCCCCGGCGGGATCATGGAGAACACCCCGGACATCGACGCGAACGGCTACTGGACGATCGACAACTACTCGGGCCTGATGGGCCTGGCCGCGTACCGGTGGCTGAGCCAGCAGTTGGGCGAGCACGCTGAATATTCGTGGGCCGATCAGCAGTACACCAGCCTGCTCGCCGCGGTGAACAGCACGCTGAGCGCGACGATCAGCACCTACCACCTGAACTACCTGCCGTGCTCGATGGTCGAGCCGAACACCGCCAACCGCTGCACCAACGCTAAGGACGCAAACTGGGCGGCGCCGTTCCTGTTCGGCCGCTGGGCCTGGGACGGCTACCTGTTCGACGCCGCGATCAGCGGCCCGGGCAAGACCCTCATCGACGCCACCTACGACTACGGCTTCGGCCGCCTCAAGGGCGTCCTGCCGGCCAACACGCTAGGCGGGTACGCACCCACCGACTACAGCACCGGCTACAACGCGGGCTACGGCGAGTGGGGCCTGGCCAGCGATCAGCACCGCGACCAGGGAATCCTGGGTTACCAGTTCATGATCGACAACACCCAGAGCGGGCCGTACTCGTGGTGGGAGAGCGTCTCGACGCCCACGTCGTCGTCGGCCTGGGTGGGCAATCACCCGTCGGCCGGCGCCGGCGCGTCACCCCACGCCTGGGGGTCGGCCACCGCGAACCTCACGCTGCTCGACTCGCTGGTCGCCGAACGCGGCGACGGGACCTTGATCGTCGGACGCGGCGTCCCGAAGTCGTGGGTCCGCACCGGGAAGAAGATCGCGGTCGAGAACTACCCGATCACCGGCGGCCGGCACCTCGGCATCAGCGTGACGACCCGCGGGCGGCAGGTGACGCTGCGGTTGACCGGCCATCGCCCGGCCGGCTCGGTGCTGTTCCAGCTGCCGGCGTTCGTCGGGAACCTGGCCCGCTCGACGCAGGGATCCATCGACGCGACCACCGGCACCGTGACCTTGCCGGCCACCGCCCGCAGCGTCACCGTGACCCTGGCCCACGCCGTCTAGAAGTCGTCGTCGAAACCGACCGTTCCGCCGACCCCCATCTGGTAGGCCGACACCCGTCGCTCGAAGAAGTTCGACAGCTCCTGGACGTCCTGCAGCTCCATGAACGCGAAGGGGTTGGCCGAGCCGTAGCGCGGGTCCATCCCCAGTTGCAGCAACCGGCGGTCGGCGACGTGCTGGAGGTACTCGCGCATGTCGGTCAGCGACATCCCCGAGACGCCCTGGGTGAGCAGGTCCGCGGCGAACTGCACCTCGCACTCGACAGCCTCGGCGAGCATCTCGTGCACCTGCCGCTCGAGTTCGTCGTCGAACAGCTCCGGCTCCTCGCGGCGCACCGTCTCGACGACGTCGAACGCGAACGCCATGTGCATCGACTCGTCGCGGAACACCCAGTTGGTGCCGGAGGCGAGCCCGTTGAGCAGCCCACGCGAGCGCAGGAAGTAGACGTAGGCGAACGCACCGTAGAAGAACAATCCCTCGATGCAGGCGGCGAAGCAGATCAGGTTCAGCAGGAACGCCCGCCGGTCCTGCGCGGTGTTCAGCTGCGTCAGGGAGCCGAGCGAGTCGATCCAGCGGAAGCAGAACTCGGCCTTGCGCTTGATCGACGGGATGTTCTCGACGGCCGCGAACGCCTCGGCCCGCTCGCGCTCGTCGGTGACGTAGGTGTCGAGCAGGGTCAGGTAGAACTGGACGTGCACGGCCTCCTCGAACAGCTGCCGGCTCAGGTACAGCCGGCCCTCGGGCGAGTTGATGTGCTGGTAGAGGTTCAGCACCAGGTTGTTCGCCACGATCGTGTCGCCGGTGGCGAAGAACGCCACGAGCCGGTTCACCAGGTGCTGCTCGGCCGGTGACAGCCTGGCCAGGTCCTTGAGGTCGGAGTGCAGATCGACCTCCTCCACCGTCCAGGTGTTCTTGATCGCGTCGCGGAAGCGGTCGTAGAAGTCCGGGTAGCGCATCGGCCGCAGCGTGAGGTCCATGCCCGGGTCCAGCAAGCTCACGTGCAAGCCTCGCAGCTCTCGGGGTTCTCCAGGCTGCAGGCGACCGCCTCGGCCTCGGTCGGGGCGGCGGTGACGGTGGCCTGCTGGATGCGCGTCGCCGGGCGCGAGCGCAGGTAGTACGTCGTCTTCAGGCCGGCCTTCCAGGCGTAGAGGTACATGGAGCTCAGCTTGCCGATCGACGGTGCGGCCAGGAACAGGTTCAGCGACTGCGACTGGTCGATGTAGGGCGAGCGCGCCGCCGCGAGGTCGATCAACGCCTTCTGCGGCAGCTCCCACGCCGTGCGGTACACCGCGCGCACCTCGTCGGGCAGCTCGGCGATGCCCTGCACCGAGCCCTCGGCGCGTTTGATCGCATCGCGGGTCTGGGCCGTCCAGAGACCGCGGGCCTTGAGCTCGCGAACCAGCGCGCCGTTGACCTGCAGGAACTCCCCCGACAGCGTCTCGCGCTTGAACAGGTTCGACACCTGCGGCTCGATGCACTCGTAGCAGCCCGCGATGGAGGCGATCGTCGCGGTGGGCGCGATTGCCACGAGCAGGGAGTTGCGCAGGCCGGTGGTGGCGATGCGCTCGCGAACCGCCGTCCAGCGTTCGGTCTGTGTCGGCGTGACGCCCCACAGGTCGGGCTGCAGATCACCGCGGGCGGCCCGGGTGTCGGCGAAGGCCGGGTGCGCCCCGAACTGCCCGGCGAGTTCCGCCGACGCCTCGAGCGCGGTCAGGTAGATCTCTTCGGCGATGCGCGTCGACAGCTCGGCCGCCTCGGGCGCGTCGAACGGCAGCCGCAGCGCGAAGAACACGTCCTGCAGCCCCATGACGCCCAGCCCGACCGGGCGCCACTTCGGGTTCGACGCCGCCGCCTCGTCCGACGGGTAGTAGTTGATGTCGATCACCCGGTCGAGGAACGGCACCGCGGTGCGCACCGTTTCCCGCAGTCGCTGCCAGTCGAAGCCGTCGGCGGTGAGGTGCTGGGCCAGGTTGATCGAACCGAGGTTGCAGACCGCGGTCTCGGCATCGGAGCTGACCTCGACGATTTCCGTGCAGAGGTTCGACAGGTGCACCACGTTGCCCGGCACGGCCGTCTGGTTGCATAGCCGGTTCGAGGTGTCCTTGAACGTCATCCAGCCGTTGCCGGTCTGGGCCAGCGTGCGCATCATCCGGCCGAACAGGTCGCGGGCGGGCACCTGGCGCACGTAGCGGCCCTCGGCCTCGGCCGCGCGGTAGGCGTCGTCGAACTCGGCGCCCCAGAGGTCGGGCAGCTCGGGCACCTCGTCGGGGTCGATGAGCGACCAGACGCCGTCGGCCTCGACGCGGCGCATGAACTCGTCGGGGATCCAGTTGGCGAGGTTGAGGTTGTGCGTGCGGCGGGCGTCCTCGCCGGTGTTGTCGCGCAGCTCGAGGAACTCCTCGACGTCGGGGTGCCACGGCTCGAGGTAGACGCACGCCGCGCCCTTGCGGCGACCACCCTGGTTAACCGCCGCGACGGAGGAGTCGAGAGTGCGCAGCCACGGGACGATGCCGTTGCTCTGCCCGTTGGTGCCGCGGATCAGCGCGCCGCGCGAGCGGACCCGCGACCACGAGATGCCGATGCCACCGGCGAACTTCGACAGCCGGGCCACCTGCTGGTAGCGGCTGTAGATCGAGTCGAGCTCGTCGCGCGGCGAGTCGACGAGGTAGCACGACGACATCTGGGTGTGCCGCGTGCCGGAGTTGAACAGCGTCGGCGAGCTGGGCAGGTAGGCCAGCGACGACATCAGCCGGTAGAAGCTGATCGCCTCGCCGGGCGTGCGCGACAGCCCGCAGGCGACCCGCAGCAGGAAGTACTGCGGCGTCTCCAGCACGAGCCGGTCGGTGGGGTGGCGCAGCAGGTAGCGGTCGTAGACGGTGCGCAGCCCGAAGTACTCGAAGCGCGCGTCGGCCCCGTGGTCGACGGCGAAGTCGAGCTTGCGGGCGTTGTCCTTGACAAAGCGCGCGGTGTCGTCGCCGATCAGCCCCTCGGCGTGCCCGAGGGCGACCGACTGGCTGAACGACGCGACGCCCTGGTTGCGGACCTCCTTGTCGATGAACCCGGCCAGCAGGCGCGCGGCCAGGCGCGAGTACTGCGGCTCCTCGCCGATCATCTCGGCCGCGGTGCGGATCGAGAGCTGGTCGAGCTCCGAGGTCGTCGCGCCGTCGTAGAGGCCGCTGATGGTGCGGGTGGCGACCCGCATCGGGTCGACGTCGGTGAGGTCGTCTGCCCAGCGCTCGACGGCGCGGACGATCTTGTTGACGTCGACCGGCTCACTGTCGCCGTTGCGCTTGCGCACCTGCATGCGGGCACTTGCTGTTGCGGTCATCTCGCGGTCTCCTCGCGGTTCAGTGCGGCGCTGGGTCAGCCGCTCGGACACCATATGTAGGGGTACCGATCAAGTCTGGGACCTACATGTCGTGTCGGCGTGTCGCTCGGCGGTGCTGAGATCTGGTGCCCGGAACGCCGGCCGGCCGGCCCCGTCGGTCCGCGCGCACCAGGCCCGATCGACATCCGGCGTCCACCCGAGCGTCACCTGCCGGCCCCGTCGGTCAGGGAGTGTGCAGGCCATGAGCGCGAAGGCGCAGACGCGGACGGACCCGCGCGAGCGCATCGTCGCGGCGCTGAGCGCGCCACTGGCCAGCGCGCTGGGCTGTTTCCTGCTCGATCCCGACGACGCGACGGCCGGCGTCGCCTTCGTGCCCGGGGAGCTGGCCGACAACGGCACCGGCGGGGTGCACGCGGCGGCCCTCGCCGCCGTCCTCGAACTGGCCGGCGACCTGCTGGTCCTGCCCACCCTCGACGACGACGAGCACGCAGTCACCCACGCCAGCTCGCTACAGGTGCTGGGTGGTGCGGTGCGCGGCTACCGGGTCGAGGCCCGCGCCCAGCTCGATCGCCGTTCGCGCCGGCTCGCCTTCGTGTCGGCCGCGGCCACCGTCGACGGGACGGTCGTGGCCACCGCACAGCTGACCGAGTCCGTGGTCAAGCGGAAGCACTGATCTCGAGCAGCAGATCGCCGGCGCGCGGGTCGGGCCGGCGCTGGCCGATCACCGCGGCCGCGGCCATCAGCGTGAGAGCGATCGCCAGGACCACCGCACCGGACACGGTGAACACCGCGACGACGCGGTTCGAGTGTGCAGCGGGCGCCGCCCGCACCTGGATGCTCGTCGACGCCGGCGGCGTGGCCCCGGCCAGGAACACGGCGGTGTCGCCGGGTGGCGGCGAGTCGACCCGGACGGCGGCGTCGACGGACATCGCCAGGGTGGCAACCACGCCGTAGCAGCGGTTCTGGCTCGGGACGGGGCTGCGGAAGCGGTAGTCACCGTCGCCGGCCGTGGCAACCGTCGTGGTGCCGTTCGCCGGCGCCGAAGCGGGGAAGCGCACGCCGTGGCAGCCCGTCACCGGGGCCGGGGCGGAGACCAGGCCGACCGCGACGCTGCCCGCCAGGCCGAGCGTCCCGGTGATCTGGACGGTGCCGGCCATGGGCACGCCCTGCCGCCCGTCGTAGGCGCTGTTGACGACCTGCACCGTCGGCGCGATGACCAGGACCGTCGTTCCCGCAGTGCCGGGTGCAGCCGACACCACCGCGCTG
>CAZZZE010000086.1:6480-9009 GCA_964658365.1 uncultured Jatrophihabitantaceae bacterium | reverse complement strand
AGTACCTCGACATCGCGATGTTCGACGCTGCCCTACCTTGGCTTGGCTACTTCCCGCACCACTCCTGGCACCGCGGTGATGAGCCGCCGTTGTCGGGCATGCGCCACCAGTACCTGTGTCCGGTCGGGCCGTACCTCGCCTCCGACAACCGCTACGTGAGCGTGGTGGTGGCCGACGACCGGACCTGGGAGAAGTTCTGCACCGTCGTAGTGCGCAAACCCGAATGGGTCAAGGATGCCCGGATGGCCAACGTCGCCGCGCGGCGCACGAACCACGACCAGGTCGACGAACTGGTCGGCGACGTCATCTCCACCGCGCCTCGAGACGTGTGGCTGCAGCGCCTGGCCGAGGCGGGTATTCCGCACGGCTCGGTCCGCACGATCGCCGAGGTCCTCGAGCACCCGCAGGCCCGGGCCCGGCACATGTTCGTCGAGGCCCAGTCCCCCGTCGGCCCGCTCCCCCTCGTACGCTCGCCGCTCGGCCACCCGGGCGCGCATCGGCGACTGCCGGGCCTCGGCGAGCACACCGCGGAGGCGCGAGCCCTGGTCACCGGGCCCGCGCCCGCGTCGGTGGACCAGCCCCGCGAAGCGACGGTCCACCGTGCGTGACGAGGTCTTCTTCGATGCTGTGCACGCGTATCACTACGCCCCGGCGAGCGAGCCCCCGCGCTACAGCCTGCTCATCGTGCACGGGATCGGCGGGCACGGCGGTACGTACGACCGGTTCTGCGGATCGATGGTCACCCGAGGTGTCGAGATCTGGTCGATGGATCTGCCCGGTCACGGACGCGCCCGCGGCGCGCGGGGTGATTTCCGTTTCATCGACTGGTTGGTCGACATCGGCGTTGCAGCCAAGGCGATCAAGAAGCTGTCACCGGCGCCGCTGTTCATCCTCGGGTCCAGTCAGGGCAGCGCCGCTGCGGTGCATGCCCTAGCAGGCGCGCCGGAGCTCGACGGAGCCATCACGATGGGCATCATCCTTCCCGAGATCCCCCGCGCTGCGACAGGCAGCGAACGGATGGGTGGGCCGATGCAGACACCACAAGCCGCTCGGATCGCCGCGACCGAGGGCGACGGGCGACGCATCGACCTGCACACCGCCCTCGACTGGTCGAAGGACTACGCCCGCGAGGACCCCGCCGTTCTGGAGAAGAAGCTCGCCGACCCGCTCCGTGCGTGGTCCTACGGTTATGCCAGCTACCACAGCTACTGGAATTACCGCCCGGCGCAGCCGATCACGGAGAATGCCAAGCCGGTCCTCGTGACGGTCGGCGGGGCCGACCCCCTGATGCCGACCGAGTACGTCCGTGCCTGCGTCGAGCGCATCGGCGGACCCGTAGAGCTCTACGTCATGCCGGACGCAGGCCATCAGCTCATGACCTACTACACCGATGCCTATGTCCAGGTCGTGGACGAGTGGTCCGGGCGTCGGGCCGAAGCGCTCAGGTTTGAGGCCCCTCCGACCTGACGGCCGCCGCGGGTTCGCCTACCCCTGCAGCGCAGGCCCGTCATCGAAGGTGAGGTGGAGTTCCTCGATGGCCCGGAAGATCGCGTGAGCGCTGTGGCTCACCTGGTCCGGTTGGCTGGGGCCGGTCCGGAAACCGCTGAACCGCGTCAGCAGCGTGTCGAACGCGATCTGCAGCTCGAGCCGGGCGAGGGCGGCTCCCACACAGAAGTGTGGTCCGATCCCGAAGGCGAGATGCGGGCGCTCGGTACGGCCCGGGCGGAACTCCTCGGGACAGCCGAACTTCTGCTCGTCGCGATTAGCCGCAGCCAGCACGACGACCACGGTGGAGCCCTCCGACACTGCGACTCCGCCGAGCTCGGTGTCCCGGGCGGCCACCCGGTTGGCCCGCAATCGCAACGGCGACTCCACGCGAAGCACCTCCTCGACCAGAGACGGGATCAAGGAGCGATCGGCCAGCACCTCCGCCAGCCGCTCGGGATTGTTGATCAGTAACCACATGCCCGACGTCAACGCGTTCGAGGTCGTCT
This sequence comes from uncultured Jatrophihabitantaceae bacterium, assembly GCA_964658365.1. Taxonomy (GTDB): domain Bacteria; phylum Actinomycetota; class Actinomycetes; order Mycobacteriales; family Jatrophihabitantaceae; genus Jatrophihabitans. Next base: position 7,015 of record CAZZZE010000086.1, on the reverse strand, counting down.
CCGTACCGGCGACCAGCAGCGCGAGCGCCTGGCGCAGCAGCTCCCCCACGTGATCGCCACGTCCGGCTGCCTCGTAAGAAGTGAGCAGATCGGTCAGGAGATCGTCCTGCGGCTCTGCTCGTCGCTGATCGAATTCGTTGGCCATGTAGTGCTGGAAGGCCACCACGGCCTCAGCCCAGGAGACCTTGTCCTCATGGCTGAAGACCCTCGCCTTCGTCTGCCGGATGAACGCCTCTACCCACCCCCTGAAGGTCGGTAGGAGGGAGGGGTCGATCCCCAGCACGTGGGCGATGACGCGAGTCGACATCTGGAAACTGAAGCTGCCGCGGAACTCGATCTCCGCACCGGGCACGATCCGGTCGCAGAGGTCGTCGACGATGCGCTGTACCGGCTCACGCAACGACGCCACCCGCCGCGCGGAGAACGCCTTGGCGACGAGGGCTCGTTGTACGGCGTGCTCAGGACCGTCCATCTCCAGGATCCCGAGCGGAACCGGCCAACCGCCGCGCAGGATCGCCTGCACCTCGGCGTCGTC
>CAZZZE010000086.1:2396-6380 GCA_964658365.1 uncultured Jatrophihabitantaceae bacterium | reverse complement strand
CGATCGGCGATCGCCAGGGCTTGTTGGGCGTGTTGTTCGACGAGGAGCACTGCGGTGCCGGCGTCGGCCGCTGCGCGGATCGAGGTCAGGAGCCGGTGCACGATCTGCGGCGCGAGGCCGAGTGACAGCTCGTCGGCGATCAGCACCGTGGGCTGGTTCGCCAACGCCATCGCCAGGCTGAGCATCTTCTGCTGCCCACCCGACAGCAGACCGGTCTGCCGGTTCAGGTGGGCCGTCAGCTCTGGGAACAGCTCCAGCGCAGGCTTGGTGTCAGGCATCGCCAGCCGGAGGTTGTCGCGGACCGAGAGCCCGGGAACGATGGCTCGCTCGTCGGAGATGTAGGCCAAGCCGTCGCGCGCACGCCGCCACAGTGGGGCCGACGTCGGTAGCGTCCCGAACTCGACGCTGCCGGACATGAGCGCGAGCTCTCCGGTCAGCGCGAGCATGGTCGTTGTCTTGCCGGCGCCATTGGGACCGAGCAGCACGGTGACCGTGCCCGCAGTCAGCGAGACATCGATATCCCGGATCGCCGGAGCACCTCCGTACCCCGCCGTGACACCCGTCGCGCGCAGCACACATTCCGCGCTCATCGCTGTAACCCACTCTGGGTCGAGGACGCGGTCGCGGGGACGGTCCCGCCATCCACATCGGCAACGAGCACGTCGGACACCTGGGCATCGTCACTGTGCGGCAGGCCCAGATAGGCCGCGACAACTGCCGGGTCACGCGCTACCTCCCGCGGATCGCCATCGGCGATCTTGCAGCCGTTCTCGAGGACCACGACGCGATCGCAGGTGGTCATCACCAGGCTCATGTCGTGCTCGACGAGCAGCACTCCCATCCCCCAGCCGTGCGCGAGATTGGCGATGAGCAGACCCAGTTCGGCAGACTCGTTCTCATCCAGGCCGGCTGCCGGCTCGTCGAGCAGCAGCACCGAGGGTTCGGAGGCGATGGCCCGGGCGATGGCGAGGATGCGTCGCGTTCCCGTGGGCAGCGCCGAGGGCATCGAGTCGAGATGCTCGCGTAACCCGAAGGCCTCCACCGCCATCGCGGCCGCCTTGGACAGGGCCGGCGGTCGGGGACGAAGCAGGTCGAGGCCGAATCGCGAGCGGCGGCCTACGTCGGACGCTGTGGCCAGGTTGTCCCACACCGTCACGTCCTCGAACAGTTCGAGCGACTGGAACGATCGGCCGATCCCGCGATTTGCCCGGGCCGCCGGGAAGAGCTTGGCGACGGGTGCGCCGTCGAGCAGAACCTGACCGGCGCCGTGGGTGAAGCCGGAGACCGTGTCGATGAGGGTCGTCTTCCCGGCCCCGTTCGGTCCGATCAGACCGACTATCTCGCCCGGGTGAACGGTCAGCGAGACATCCGTCAGCGCATGGATCCCACCCAGGCGCACCGACAAGTCACGAACTTCCAATTCCCGTGGCACGACCTGGCTCGACGTGGCCTTGTCGACGGTGGCGAGCTGTTCTGCGTGTCTGCTGGCGGGGTGGCGGCGTGCCCATTTCCGCAGGCCCGGCGTCAGCGCGCCGTTCGGGTTGGCAAGGATCACCGCGAGGCTCATGACTCCACCGAAGAGGAGGACATACTTGGCGAACGGGAAGAACTCGCCGATGAGCACGGTGATCAAACCGCCGGCGGCGACAAGACCGCTGACCGCGCCGCCGAGCGTGTAGCCGACCCCGCCGATCACCACGAGTCCGACCAGGGTGACCCCGTTGAGGGCGGTGAACTGGGAGAAGAGCACCGTGGAATCGTGGAAGGCGAGGAAGACGCCGCCGACCGCGGCGATGCCGGAGCCGAGGGCGAATCCGTAGAGCTTCGTACCCATGACGTTGATCCCCAGGGCGGCGGACGCTCGCTCGTTGGAGCGGACAGCTATGAGCCGGCGGCCGCCCGGTCCACGCCGGATGTTGCGTACCAGCAATCCGGCAATCCCGAGCGCTAGCACGCACAGCACGGCGTATCGCTGGGGATGCAACACGGGGTCGAAGGTGTAGCCGAAGATCGACGGTGGTGTCACCGTCGTACCGGCCAGCCCGCCCGTGTACTTGGAGTTGGACAGGACGATCTGCTCGAGGGCGATCGCCATGGCAAGTGTGGCGATAGCCAGGTTGACGCCGCGGGTGCGCAGTGCGGGCAGCGCGACGATCAACCCCACGACCGCGCCCGCGAGCACGCCGCCGGCCAGCGCCGGCCAGAACGGCACGCCATAAGCGGCGACGAGCCGGGAGGACACCAGGGCGCCGATGCCGGCCAGGACGAATTGAGCGAGCGACAGCTGCCCGCCGTACCCGGTGATCACCACGACGGACAGGCCGATGATGCCGGTCGCGGCGGTCGTGGTCGCAGAGTCGGCCCAGGTCGCCGGTAGAAGTGCGGCCGCAGCGGCCACGACAACGATCGCGCCGAGCACGATGCCGATCGGGAGCGTCGGACGGCCGACCGCGGGGAGTCGTTCCATCACATAGCTGCGAAGCGGCAAGGCCTGCCCACGGACGGCCAGAACGATGACGATGATGAGGAAGGGTAGGGCGGTGCTCCAGCCCGCGGCACTGACATGCAGGACCAGCAGTGACTGTCCGACGCCGATGATCAGACCGCCCAGGAAGGCGATCGGGAAGGAACGGAAGCTGCCGAGCACAGAGGCCGCCAGCGCCGGGACGACGAGCAGGACCGTGGAGTTCGGGGTCACGGACAGGACGGGGCCGAGCAGGCCGCCCGAGAGGCCGGCGAGCGCGCAGCCCACCGCCCAGTTAGCGGCCGCCAACCGTCCGGGCGGCCAGCCGTGCGCGGCGGCAACCCGTTCGCTGGTGGCCAAGGCCGCCGTCGCCACACCGAAGCGGGTCGTGCGATACACGGCGACGAGCACGACCGTGAGAACAGCGGTAACGCCCAGCAGCCAGATCCGGTCCTGGGACAGGGCGAGCGAGGAGGTGAAGTGCACCGGGTCGCGCGAGAAGAGCGGCGTCATCACCCTCGGGAAGCCGTCGTAGCGCAATGACATCGCCCCGAGCAGGATCGTCATGACCGAGGTCGTCGCAATCAGCCGCATCAGGGCGGAGGCGTTGCGTAACGGCTGCATGACGCAGAAATGCATCAGCAGTCCGACAGCGGCACCGGCGATCACCGAACCGGCCAAAGCCCCCAGCGGCACCCAGCCTTCGGTACTGGTCAGCTCGTAATAGGTGTAGGCACCTACGCCGGTGGTGGCGCCTTGAGCGAGGTTGACGACTCCTGACCCGCGGTAGATGAGCACCATGCCCTGGGCGATGAGGGCGTACACGCCCCCGACCCCGAGGCCAAGCAAGGCGAATGTGAGGTTCTCCATGAGTCAGCTCTCCTACCTCAACGGCCGGCCTTGAAGCCGACCTCGCCGAACGTGTCGAACTGAGCGCTGACCGTGTCGCCCCGGCTGAAGGGGACTGCTCGCGTGAAGGACCCGGAAAGCACCACGTGGCCGGGTTCGAGGGAGACGCCGAACTCGTACAGCTTGTTGGCAAGCCACGCGACAGCCACCACCGGATTGCCCATGACCGCTGACGACAGACCGGAATCCTCGAGCTCTCCATTGATCACCAGCGACGCGCCGATGGCGCGAATGTCGATGTCCGTGAGCCGCCGCGGGTTGCCGCCCAGCACGACGAGACCACACCACGCGGCATCGGCGATGCTGTCGACGACCGGGTTGCCTGGCCCGCGTCTGGTGTACCGCTTGTCGACGATCTCGATCGCAGGAAGCACGAAGTCGGTCGCCCGGATGACGTCGGCGACCGTCACCGACGGGCCCGACAGCCCGCGACCGAGCACGAAGGCCAACTCGACCTCGGCCGACGGGGCGTTGAGCCGCCCGAAGTCGACCTCGCTGGCCTCGGGGACGAAGACATCGTCGAAGAGCGTGCCGTAGTCGGGTTCCTTGGCGTCGAGCATGGAACGCATCGCCTTGGACGTCAGACCGATCTTGTGGCCCTTCACGGTCAG
>CAZZZE010000086.1:0-2296 GCA_964658365.1 uncultured Jatrophihabitantaceae bacterium | reverse complement strand
GCCACCCGGAGTGCCGTCTCCAGCCAGATGTCCTTGCTGTCGATCGCGGCGATCAACAGGGTCGGCGCCGCGAGCGCACGCCACTTCTCCTCCGGAATGTTGTTGCGATCGCGCACCTCGAGCTGGGTCGTGAGGGCGAGGATGTGCGCCATCGCCGCACCCATTTCCGGCTGCAGGTACTCGGCCCGCCGGATCGCCACGACGTCGGGAACGATGCTGTCGTTGGAGTAGACCAGCCGGCCGATGAGGTCGAAGCAGCGCTCCCAGCTCGGGTCGTCGGTGATCCGGCCGCGACCAGACGCGATTCGCTTCATCGTCGCGCGATCTGAGACCAGGCCGGCGATGGAGAGCAGGATCAGTTTGTCGGTCCGGTCCGGGTGCGCCACCCCGAAGGCCGCCGCGATCCATCCGCCGAGTGAGACGCCGATGAACGATGCGGTGCTGACGCCGAGGGCATCCATCAGGCCGCGGGTGTGCTCGACGTAGTCGGAGATCTCGTAGTCACGGTCGGGTTTGCCCGTGAACCCCGAGCCCAGCATGTCGAAGGCGATGCAGTCGAAGTGTTCGGCGTGGGCCTCGAGGTTCCCGGAGAACGTCTCCCACGTCCCGGCAGTGCCGTGCAGCATGAGCAGTACCGGCGCGCCACGGCGTCCGGCCCGCACGTAGCGGGTCGAGACACCGTTCACCTCGACGTAGTCCTGCGTCAGCCGGACCCGGTGCAGGTCGAGCCACACGCTGCGGTAGTCGGGGTTCCACACGTCCCGGAACTCGACGTTCAACTCATCGGACGACGTCATCAGGTCCTCTGCATTCGGGGTCGGCGACCTCGGTCAGGCATCGGTGAACAGTGCTGCGCTCGCCGAGATGCCCATACCGGTGATCCATTCGGTCATCGCCTCGTAGGCGATCGGTTTCAGTGGCTGTCCGGCGGTGAGGGCCGCCGCGATCCAGACCCGTACTTCGTTGCCGCCGGAACCGGCGCCGCGCAGAGCATCGGCATCCATCGCGGCCAGTTCGGCCCACGACCCTGAGTCCAGCAGGGCCTGGAACTGACCGTCCCAGTCGGGATTGACGGCGGTGCGCGCCGCATCGATCAGCGGGCGCTGCTGCTCGGGGCTCATCGCCCGGAAGCCCGGCACGAGGATGGGCGGGGAATGTGACAGACCTCCGGAGGCCAGCACGAGCACTCGGTGCCGGCCGTCGAGGCACGTACGGATGTAGTCGCCGACCGCGCCGGCAAGCGCGGCGACCCGCGCCATCGTCGGCATCGGCTCGCGCACGCAGTTGATCACGATCGGCACGCTCGGTACCCGGCCGAGCCCCCCGAACAGGTGGTACATCGACTGGCTGAAGCCGTGGTCGAGCCGGATGGTCTCGGCCACGGCGAGGTCGATACCGGCGTCGATCAGGTGCCGGGCCAGCTGCGCCGCGATCGGGACCGCGACCGCGTAGTCCTCGGCCGGGATACCCCAGTCCCCGAAGCCGACCGCCCGCTCGGCCAGGGTGAACGCCGGCACGATGTCGGTCAAGGCCCGGACGTGATCCGGACCGAAGTAGATCACCAGGGTGGGGTCCCACGCCGTGATGGCGACCCGGAGTCGCTCCATTCCGGCGCGGAACGTCTGTCCCTGGTCCCGGGCTTTGGGGGTGTCCATGGATGGGCTGTGCGACAGGCAGGCGACCCGGATGTCGGGGCCGGCCGTTGCTGCCTGGTGTGGGGTCGCCACGGCGATTCAGGCCAGCCCCATCGCTTCGTCGTAGGCCGTGCGCACGTCCTCCGGCTGGCCGTCCAGGATGAAGAAGTAGTCGCGCGACACGGTTCCGTAGACCGCCTGCTTGCGCAGCCACTGCTCCCGCGTCAGCCCGCGGTCGACCTCGTCGCGGAGACCGACCGGCCAGGGGATGCACTCGTTGAGCTCGGGGTCGCGGACGACGCCCTTCGGGTCCTCCCCTCGCGCGACCGCGTCCATGTCACGTTTCAGCTGCCGGCGCAGCATCAGGATGCCCTGATCGCTGCGGCCCAGATGCTCCTTCGTGCGATCGAAGATCTCGCCCTGGCCGGCCACCGCGACGGCGTCCTGGTTGACGATGCGGGTGGTCAGCCAGCGGTCCGGACGGTCGGGGTCCTCCATGTAGGTGTACCAGTGCGGGATGCGCTCCTGCTCGTACGGGACCCGGTCATTGGGCACTCGGGTGAAGTGCCACAGGATCGCCAGGGTGTGGGTGTCATCGATAGGCACCCGCCACTCGAAGTGGTCGGGGACGAAGACGTTCGGCAACAGCGACAGGCGGCCGA
>CAZZZE010000085.1:0-9018 GCA_964658365.1 uncultured Jatrophihabitantaceae bacterium | reverse complement strand
GCTGCCGATCGCCATCATCGAGGACAGCAATCCGAACTGAGTGGCGCCCTGGTGGAACTCCACGGTGGACATCAACGTGATGGTCACCTGGAAGTTCAGGGCGAAAGTGCTGACGAGCCCGGCCAACACGGTGATCACCAGCAGCCGCGGCCGGTCGGCGAGATAGCGCGCGGCGGCGCGCAACTCACCGCGCTCGCGAACGCCCGGGCGCGGGTTCGGGCGTACCCGGGACAGATCGATGGCCGACAGCGTCCAGAAGACGATCAGCGTGGATGCCGCGTTCACGAAGAACACGACGCCGACGCCGTACGCCCCGATCAGCAGGCCGCCCACAGCGGGTCCGATGACGCGCGCGGTGTGGAACGACGCCGCGTTGAGCCCGATCGCGTTCGCCAGGTCGTCGGTGCCCACTAGGTCGCGGACGAACACCTGTCGGGTCGGTCCATCGACCGCAGTCCCCATCCCGAGCAGCAGGGCGAGCAGGTAGACCCACAGCACCGTCGCGTGGCCGGTGCTCGCCAGCAGGCCCATCGTCAACGCACTGAGCCCGGTCAGCGAGCCAGAGCCGTAGAGAATGATCCGCTTGCTGTAGCGGTCCGCGAGCAGACCGGCGTACGGGCCTACCAGCAGCATCGGCAGGAACTGCAGGGCCGTGGTGATCCCGACCGCCGATCCGCTCTGGTGGGTGATCTGCAGGACCAACCAGTCCTGAGCGATGCGCTGCAACCAGGAGCCCACGTTGGCGACCAGGGCGCCGAGGGCGAAGCGGCGGTAGTTCGAATGGGACAGCGATCGAAACGTCCGGCTGCCGAATCGGGACCACGGCGTCGTGGTCATGCCTCACGCACACAGGTGGACACGGTGTCTCCAGGTAGAAGGGCTGCCCGACCTACGGCGGTGCGCCGTACGTGGCGACGCACGGCCGTCGCCGTCAGGAGGCGGTCATCTGGGAGTAGTCCAGGCCGCCCTCGGCGCGGTAGGCCACTCCCGTCAACCCTGAGCGCATCGCCCAACCCGGCGGGATGGAGACGATGTTGATGATCGGTAGGTCCTCGCCGAGGATCTGATTGGCCTGGGTGTAGATCGCGTTGAGCTCGGCGGTGTCGGTGATCGGCAGCCCGGCCGCCTTGTTCACCAGCGCGGTGAAGGTCGGGTTGGTGTAGCCCGACAGGTTGCTGCGCGGCGCGCCCACGGGGTACGGAGCCTGCAGGTTGAGCAGTTGCGAGGCCCCGTACAGGCCGCCAGACCAGACGTAACCGGCGTAGGTGTGGGCGTCGATGCCCTCGTAGAACGCGGTGGTCTGCACGGTCTTGATCGTGATGTCGAACCCAGCGGCTTTCGCTGCGGACTGGATCTGGATCGCGGTCTGCTGTTGGTCCGGGGGCGCCGTCAGCTCGTTGAAGGTGACCTTGATCGGTGTCTTCACCCCGGCCTTGGCCAGCAGTGCCTTGGCCTTGGCCGGGTCGTAGGTGTAGCTCGGCAGGCCGGCCGACGAGTACCCGGGCGCGGTCGTGTCCTCATAACCGCCCTGCAGTTGTACGGCGCGGCCGTGGTAGACGTTCTGGATGATCTGCTTGTAAGGGATCGCGTAGGCCATCGCCTGGCGCACCAGCTTGTTGCTGAACGGGCCACCACCCTTGGTGTCGTTCACCGTGAACAGCGTGGTGTACGTGTTCGACTGGTCGTACTGCGGCGCGGCGAATCCCTTCTTGCCGGCCAGCGTCGCCTGGTCGGCAGGCAGCAGCTCGGTGGCCATGTCGGCGTCACCCGAGGTCAGGGTGTTCGCGCGGGTACCGGCGTCGGCCGCGACCCGGTAGGTGATCTTGGTGATCTTGGGCGCGGTGAGCGGGTAGTTCGGGTTGGCGGTGAGGACCATCTGCTGGTCGGCGACGTATCCACTCATCGTGTACGCGCCGTAGCCGTAGTTCACGTTCGCCGGTTGGGCGCTCCACTGGATCGCGTAAGGATCCTTCTTAGTCGTGTGTGCCTGCAGCAACGTGCTGTCGTCGATCTCGCCCGGGATGTTGGCGAGCTCGGCCAGCAACTCAGGGCCGTAACCCGGCTTCGTGACGGTGAACGACACCGTCATCGCATCGACCTCTTTGATCTGGCTCATGCTGGTCAGCGCCGGCGCCAGCAGGGACTGGCTCAACGACAACCCGGACAGCAGCTTGCGCTTGAAGGACCAGATCACGTCCGCGGCCGTCAACGGGTTCCCGGCCGCACTCTTGACGTTCTTGCGCAGGGCGAACGTGTAGGTCAACCCGTCCGAACTGGTGGTGTAGCCGGTCGCGAGCACGCCCTCGAACGCATGCAGGTCTTGATGCAGTTGACCCGACTTCGTGTCCTTCACATAGGGGTGTCGCACCAGCGTGGCCTGGGTGTTGATCTCCAGGTCGTTCGCCTCGTTGTTCCCGGCGCTGGCGTCCCACGCGAGGCTGTCGGGAGTCGCGGCGGTGACCACCACGATGCTGCTCTTGCCTGCCGAGGTGCCGGAGCTGTGCCCGGACGCCGTCGACGTGGCGCCCGACGTGCACGCGGCTAACGCAAGACAGGTGACGAGCGGGCCGACGAGCATGGCAACACCGGCTCGACGATTTCGGGATAGCGGTTTCATGGGACTCCTGTGCGCGTGGTGGCGGGTGGGTGATGCGGGGGTCGGCCGCCACGGTGCGGCTGGGTGGTGAACTGTCGATACGGTGCTGACGAACTGAGATGGGACGGATGTGCGCAGGTAGAGCCGGGCCCACGGGGATGCCGTGGAGCCGAGCGATGCGCCAGGATCAGCGGCGCCGCAGTCGCAGCAGGCTGCCGGACAGGATGACGAACGCCGCGACGGCAAGCGCGAGGGCAAGGGTGGGGAAGCCCGCCGACCACCATCGTCCGACCGAGGCGTCGGACGCCCCGGTCTGGATCATCGATCCCCACTCGGGGTGAGGCGGCGGTAGCCCGATACCGAGGAAGCCGAGGGAACCCACGACGATCACCGCGAACCCGAACAGGACTGTCGCGTTCTCGAGTGCCGGCAGGCAGGAATTGGGCAGGACGTGCCGCGACACGACGTGTACCTCGCGCACGCCCGACATCCGCGCCGAGTCGAGGAAGGCCTCCGAGCGAACCCGCAGCACTTCGGTGCGGGTCAGGCGCACCTGGATGGGCGCCAGGATCGCGCCTATGACGACGATGAGGCTGGCCTCGGTGGCCCCGAACAGGGCCACCAGTGCCAGCGCGACGAGCAGGGCGGGGATCGCCTGCATCAGGTCGACGAAACGGGCCAGCATCCGGGCCAACGCGCCGACCGGTCCGAGGCGCGACTCGTTCATGCCGATGACGAGCCCCAGTGCCACGCCGGCGACGGTCGACAGCAGGGTGGCGACGACGCCGATGCGCAGGTCGACCTGGGTGGCGGCAACGGTGCGGGCGTAGACGTCCATGCCGTTCGCGTCGGTGCCGAACCAGTGCGCCGCGCTGGGGCCCTGCCCGGATCGGCCGACGACCAGGGTTGGCGAGTAGCGCTGCAGCCAGTGGCTGCACACCGCGACGAGCAGCACGAGCGCGAACGGAATCGAGCGCAGCGCCAGCCAGCGGCGGCGGTCCCGAGCCGATCGCCGGGCCAACGGCGGCTTGAGGCTGCGTCGGGACAGCCGCGGCGCGATCGGCGCTGCAACGGTCGGCACCGTGCTCATGCTGCGACCTCGGCCGTGACGCCGGGTCGGCGACGCGGGTCGAGCAGCATGTTCACGATGTCGACAGCGAAGAACACCAGCAAGGACAGGAAGGCGACGACGAGCAGGAACCCCTGCATGACGTCGAGGTCCTTGGAGTTCACCGCGTTGACCGCGTACGAGCCCATGCCTGCGTAGTTGAACAGCTGCTCGAGGATGACGACGCCGCCGAGCAACCCGGCGAAGAGCGTGCCGAACATGGTGGTCGCAGGCGGCAGCGCGCGGCGGTAGATGCTCAGCAACAGCGCTCGATCACTGGCGCCGCAGGCGATCCGAAAGCGGGTCGGCGCCGCGTCCAACGCCTCCTCCAGCCCGATGACGAGCATCTTGATCAACACTGCCGACTGGGTGACGACCATGACCAACACCGGCAGCACGAGGTGTTCGAGCTCGGACCCGATCACCGTGGTGTTACGCGACAGCAACGCATCCAGCAGGGGAACGTGGGTGACGGTCGGCGGCAAGCCGACACTGGCGTCGACCGGGCCGAGAGGCGCCGGCAGCAGGTGCAGGCTGGCATAGAGCAGAAAGATCCCAGCAACGCCGACGCAGTAGTCGGGGATCGCACCGGCGGTCCTGGCATACGCGGCGAGCCCGCGGGAGAGCACGTTCCGCGGCCGCATGACCACGAGGTAGGAGGCCAGCAGCGCGAAGACGGCCGCAGCCACCGAGCCCAGCACCGCCAACTGCAGCGTGACCGGCAATCGGTTGAGCAGCTCGGTGCTGACCGGCCGGTCGGACACCGCCGAGCGCCCCAGATCGCCATGAGCGATGCGACCGAGGTAGGTCAGCAACTGGTGAAACACGCTGCCGTTCAGGCCAAGGCTGGCCTTCACGCTGACGTACGTGGCCTCGTTGACGTGCCCGCCCGTCGCGGCCAGGACCGGGTCGCCCGGGACGAGCCGGATGATGAAGAAGACCACGACGGAGAACACGGCCATCTGCACCGGGAGCGCGATCACCCGCCCAGCCCACCAGCGATGTCTCCGGGCGAGTTCTCGCACGAATGCCTCCTGGAACGTCTGGTGCGGGTGGGTGCTGGTCGGTCATCGGAAGTTTCGAGCCGGAATGTTTCGGCAAATGTCGGCCGGCATCTCCTCGACATTGCGCTGACATGCAACGCCCTCGTCCCCCCTGACTTCGGGGGAAACAGCTAGTACCTGCCGGCTCGCGGCGATCGGGCACGCACGCCGCGCGGGGAGGATGTGTGCACGAGCGCGGCGCGTCCGGCACGCAGGTAGGTGTAGCTGAGCTCCTGCGGGGTGCCCTGGTCGTCGACGAGCAGGATCTCCTGAAGCAGGATGGGCTCGCCCATCTTCAGCCCGAGCGCGGTCGACGTCCGCTTGTCGCACGGCAATGCCTCCACCGTGTGCTGCATCGAGCCGAGGTCGGTGCCGAACCGCGCCCGGAAGGACTCGGCACGGTCGAAGTCGTTCGCGAAGTACGGCATCGACGCGGCCGCCCCGCAGCGCACGTAGATGGTCTTGAGTGAGGAGATCTGGTGCTCGTAGGTGATCAGGAACTCGGTCATGAACACCTCGGTGTCGTCCATGGCCAGCCGATGGCGCAGCAGCGCGGTCGTCGGGACGGTGCGTTCCTCGACCAGCTTGACCGCATAACTGCCCTGCTGGCCGTCGGCGAAGCCCTCTTCGAGCTGGATCCGCTCGACCCCCCGCGCAACGACGGTGCCGCGCTTGGGGCTGCGCGCGACCAGGCCCTCCTCGGCGAGCATCCGCAGCGCCTCGCGCACGGCATTGCGACTGGTGGCGAGCGCGGAGGTCAGCTCGTCCTCGACCAGCTTGTCGCCCGGCCTGAGCAGTTCCTCGCGGATGGCGGCACGCAGCAGGTTGTACGCGCGACGGGGTGACTGCTGACCGCTGTCGTGCTGTGGGTGGAACTGCCTGAACTGGGCCTCGCGATCCATGGGATGACGCTACGGCCCGAAGTCGTGCTCGCCGATGGTCCGCAAGGACGCTCCCTAGAACTCGAGGAGGTTTTCGCGGAACGTCTCGAACCCGTACTCCGTGCGGGCCAGGCCGCGGCGCTGCAGTGCCGGCACCAGGCCGTCGGTGATGTCCGCGATCGTGCGGCGGTTGACGTCGTCCAGGGAGATCAGGAAACCGTCCCCTCCGACGTAGTCCATGATCTCGCCCATCCGTTCTGCGACCTGGTCAGGATCGCCGGCCAGCCCGTCGTGCCCGACGTAGCGCGTCGCACCGATCGCCGCCGCTTCGCGCAGCGTGCGGCCCTTGTTCATCTCCACGAATTCCGACAGCCCGATCATGCTGCCGTTCGTGCTGAGCGTCTGCGCGCTGAGCGGTTCGTCGAGCGGGAAGAGGCCGAAGTCGTTGTTGGTCAGCTTGCTCATCAGGGCTAGGTGTTCCTCAGGATGCGCCTCGACGTACGCGCGGCGCGCTGCGACCCGGTCCTCCGCCTCCCGTCGCGTCGAGCCGACGACGGGATGGATGTTGAACAGCACCTTCACCGACTTGGGGTCGCGTCCGGCCTGGGCTGCCCGCTTCAACACGTCGTCGCGGAAGATCTTCATGTCCTCGGGTGTGATGCCGACGCCCACCACGGTGTCGGCGTGGGTGGCCGCGAACTGACGCCCGCGCGGCGAGCCACCGGCCTGGGCGATCACCGGACGTCCCTGCGGCGCCGGCCCGCAGTTGATGGGCCCGCGGGTCTGGAAGTACTGGCCGCGGAAGTCGGCGTGGTGGACCTTCGTGTGGTCGGCGAACACGCCACTCACGGGGTCGGCGACGATCGCACCCGGTTCCCACGAGTCCCACAGCGAGTAAACGGCGGCCATGAACTCGTCGGCCATCTCGTAGCGCAGGTCGTGCTCGGGCAGCTCGTCCAGGCCGTAGTTCTGCGCCGCGCGCAGCGAGTTGCCGGTCACCATGTTCCATCCGCCGCGGCCGTCGGAGATCTGATCGAGGGTGGCGATCATGCGCGCGAGGGGATACGGGTGCAGGCCGTACGTCGGCAGCGTCGTGCATACCCCGAGGCGCTTGGTGGCGTTCAGCAGCATCGTGGTGACGACCACCGGATCCTGGCGGGGGGTGGCCATCGCACGGCTCAGGTACACCTCCATCGAGGAGTTGTAGAAGTCGCCGACGTAGGGCGCGTCCTCGAGCAGGATGTAATCCATGCTGGCCCGCTCCATCGCCTTGGCCAGGTCGACGGCCAGATCCGGATGCATCCAGTGCCGGTGCGTGTGACCGGCGAACTGGCTGCCCCACGCCTGGGCGGCGGAACCCTGAAAGAACCAGCCGAGATGCATGGGTGTGGTCATGTCACCGCTCCTGTCGCTCGCGCGCCGTATGGACGTCGCAGGGAAGCGTGCAGCGCCGACGTGACGTCGGGGAGACGATCGCGTGGTGAGCTGATTGCGCCACCAGTGGGGGCGCGCGGCCCGGGAAGGGACGGACATTGCGCGCCCCCGGCAGGGTTCGAACCTGCGACCATCCGCTTAGAAGGCGGGTGCTCTATCCACTGAGCTACGGGGGCTGGGCCTCGGCTGCGAATCTACCGGCCGAACAGCTTTAGCACGCGGTGTGACAACTCGGGCAACCGCTGTCCACAGCCTGCTCGGCCGTCCCCAGGTCGTCGTTCGCGAGCACCAGCCCGCAGCCCGATCGGCTTGCCTTGTCCTACGCCCGAGGGGCGCCGGAGACACCGGAACAAGAGCGAGGAGACGGGCAATGAACGAGATGACGATCATCGGAAACGTGGTCGACGAGCCGAGGATGCGGGTGACGACCAACGGTCACAAGGTCACCACCTTCCGGGTGGCGTCGACGCAGCGGCGCTTCGACCGCGAGCAGGAGAAGTTCGTCGACGGCTCGACGCTGTACATGAACGTCACCAGTTGGCGCGGCGCCGGTGAGAACGTCTTCGCCTCCCTGCACAAGGGGCAGCCGGTCGTCGTCCATGGGCGCTGTTCGACGCGGAACTACACCGTCAACGAGCAGCCCCGCACGAGCTATGAGTTGGAGGCCTACGCGATCGGGCACGACCTGTTCCGCGGGGTGTCCAGCTTCGAACGCGTGTACCGCGCGACGGCCGTGACGGTCGAGGCCGACAGCGAGGGCGTGCCCCTCGACGACAGCGACCACTACCTACCCGTGTCCGGTGGGGACGCGACGATCGACCCGCTAACCGGAGAGGTGCTCGAGGATGCCGAGTCCGGCGCCGAGTCCGACGGCGAGTTCGCCGACGCCGACCCGGTGCTCGTGGGCAGCTGAGGGCACCCGCAGGGCCGGGCCGGCAGGCCCTGCCCTGCTGCCCGGCGCGCCGACACTGACTAGGCTCGTCGGGACAGCCCAGCAATCACGGGAGCAGCAGTGGCGCAGTTCATCTACACCATGCAGAAGGTCCGCAAGGCCCACGGCGACAAGGTCATCCTCGACGACGTCACCCTGGCCTTCCTGCCGGGCGCCAAGATCGGTGTCGTCGGACCGAACGGCGCCGGCAAGTCCAGCGTCCTGAAGATCATGGCCGGCCTGGACCAGGCGTCGAACGGCGATTCGCGCCTGGCCGAGGGAGCCAGCGTCGGGCTGCTGCAGCAGGAACCGCCGCTGGATGAGACGAAGACGGTGCGCGAGAACGTCGAGGACGCCGTGGCCGACCTTCGGGCGACGCTGGCGCGCTTCGAGGAGGTCAGCGCGGCGATGGGCGAGCCCGACGCCGACTTCGACGCGCTGCTCACCGAGCAGGGCAACCTGATGGAGACCATCGAGCACGCCGAGGGTTGGGAGCTCGACAGCCGCATCGAGCAGGCCATGGACGCGCTGCGCTGCCCGCCCGGTGACTCCCCGGTGACGCACCTGTCCGGTGGCGAGCGGCGCCGCGTCGCGCTGTGCAAGCTGCTGCTCGAGGCGCCCGACCTGTTGCTGCTCGACGAGCCCACCAACCACCTCGACGCCGAGAGCGTGCAGTGGCTCGAGCAGCACCTCGCCGGCTACGCGGGCGCCGTGCTGGCCGTCACCCACGACCGGTACTTCCTCGACAACGTCGCGCAGTGGATCCTCGAGCTCGACCGCGGCCGCGCCTATCCCTACGAGGGCAACTACTCGACCTACCTCGAGAAGAAGGCCGAGCGGCTCGCCGTGGCCGGCAAGAAGGACCAGAAGCTGCAGAAGCGGCTGCGCGACGAGCTGGACTGGGTGCGCCAGAACGCCAAGGGCCGCCAGACGAAGAGCAAGTCGCGCCTGGCCCGCTACGAGGAGATGGCCGCCGAGGCCGAGAAGACCCGCAAGCTCGACTTCGAGGAGATCCAGATCCCGCC
>CAZZZE010000084.1:0-9019 GCA_964658365.1 uncultured Jatrophihabitantaceae bacterium | reverse complement strand
AGGTCGTCAAGGCCGGCGAGATCATCGTCCGCCAGCGCGGCACCAAGTTCCACCCCGGCGTGGGCGTGGGTCGCGGCAAGGACGACACCCTGTTCGCCCTCGAGGCCGGCGCGGTCGAGTTCGGTGCCAAGCGCGGCAAGAAGACCGTCAACATCGTCTGAGGTGTAGTCCACCCCGGCCGCCCGCCATGAAGTTCGTCGATCGCGTTGTCCTGCACCTCGCTGCCGGTAATGGCTCGCACGGCGTGGCCTCGATCCATCGGGAGAAGTTCAAGCCGCTCGGCGGCCCGGACGGCGGCAACGGCGGGCGTGGCGGCGATGTCATCCTCGTGGTCGACACCAACGTCCACACGCTGTTGGATTTCCACCACCACCCGCACCAGCGGGCCGGCAACGGCGGCCAGGCGGCCGGTGGTCACCGTAATGGCGCGCACGGCTCTGACCTGCGCCTGCGGGTGCCTGACGGCACCGTCGTGCTCGACACCTCCGGCGACGTGCTCGTCGACCTCACCGGCCCGGGCACCGAGTTCGTCGCGGCCCGCGGCGGCCAGGGCGGCCTGGGCAACGCCGCGCTGGCCTCGACCAAGCGCAAGGCGCCCGGCTTCGCGCTGCTCGGCGAGCCGGGCGAGGAACGCGAGCTCGTCCTCGAGCTCAAGAGCGTGGCCGACGTCGGGCTCGTCGGCTTCCCCAGCGCCGGCAAGTCCTCGCTGATCGCCGCGCTGTCGGCCGCGCGGCCCAAGATCGCCGACTACCCGTTCACCACGCTCGTGCCCAACCTCGGCGTGGTCAGCGCGGGGCACACCACGTTCACCGTCGCCGACGTCCCCGGTCTCATCCCCGGTGCGGCCGCCGGCAAGGGTCTCGGCCTGGACTTCCTGCGCCACGTCGAACGCTGCGCGGTGCTGTTGCACGTCCTGGACTGCGCCACGCTCGACCCCGGCCGTGATCCGCTCAGCGACCTCGACGCCCTCGAGGCCGAGCTGTCCCAGTACGAGGGCACCTTCGGTGAGCTGCTCGAGAAGCCGCGGCTCGTCGCCCTCAACAAGATCGACGTGCCCGAGGGCAAGGAGCTCGCCGACCTCGTCCGGCCCGAGCTCGAGGCGCGCGGGCTGCGGGTGTTCGAGATCAGCGCCGTGTCGCACGCCGGCCTGCGGGAACTGACCTTCGCGCTGGCCGCGGCGGTCGAGGCCGACCGCGCCGACCGTGCCGTGCCCGAATCACCGCGCATCGTGCTGCGTCCGCGTGCCGTCGACGACGCCGGCTTCACCGTCAGCCGCGACCCCGCCGAACCCGGTGGCTTCATCGTGCGCGGCGACAAGCCCGAGCGCTGGATCCGCCAGACCGCCTTCGACAACGACGAGGCCGTCGGCTACCTCGCCGACCGGCTCGCCCGGCTCGGCGTCGAGAAGGAGCTCGCCAAGCAGGGCGCCGAGCGCGGCGCGTCGGTCACGATCGGCGACGTCAGCTTCGACTTCGAGCCCACCGGCGGCGTCGACATCGAGGACTGGGCGCCCGGCCGGCGCGGCACCGACCAGCGGCTCGACACCTCGACCCGGCCCCGCGCCGATGCGCGGCTGGCGGCGAAGAAGTCCCGGCACACCGGCGAGTGGGACGACGGGGACCGATGAGCAGGGCGGCGATCGCCGGTGCCCGCCGCACGGTGGTGAAGGTCGGCTCGTCGTCGCTGACCTCCCGCGGTCGCCTGGCGCCGGAGCGCCTCGACAAGATCGTCGACGCCGTCGCCGCGCGCCGGCAGGCCGGCCAGCAGGTCGTGCTCGTCTCCTCCGGCGCCATCGCGGCCGGGATCGGTCCGCTGGGCCTGCGCGCGCGCCCGCGGGACCTCGCCACCCAGCAGGCCGCGGCCAGCGTCGGCCAGCAGCTGCTGGCCGAGCGATACGCCGCGTCGTTCGCGCGCTTCGGCCTCACCGTCGGCCAGGTGCTGCTCACCGCCGACGACCTGCACCGGCGGGGCCACTACCGCAACGCCGAGTCGACCCTCGAACGCCTGCTGGCCCTCGGGGTCGTCCCGATCGTCAACGAGAACGACACCGTCGCGACCCACGAGATCCGCTTCGGCGACAACGACCGGCTGGCCGCACTCGTCTCGCACGTCGTGCAGGCCGACGCGCTCGTGCTGCTCACCGACGTCGACGGCCTGTACACCGGCCAGCCCGGCCGCCCCGGTGCCGAGTTCATCGCCGAGGTCGAGTCGATGGCCACGCTCG
Organism: uncultured Jatrophihabitantaceae bacterium; assembly: GCA_964658365.1. GTDB lineage: Bacteria > Actinomycetota > Actinomycetes > Mycobacteriales > Jatrophihabitantaceae > Jatrophihabitans. The sequence continues at coordinate 6,795 of CAZZZE010000084.1, read as the reverse complement.
CCGGGGTCGACGTCAGTCGCTCGGGCAGCCACGTGGGTTCCGGCGGCATGACAACCAAGATCGACGCGGCCGCGATCGCGACCAGCGAGGGCATCCCGGTGGTGCTGGCCGCCGCGTCGCGCATCGATGACGCGTTGCGCGGGGCCGCCGGCACGTTCTTCCACGCCGCCGGCGACCGGACGACGTCGCGGTTGTTCTGGCTGCGGCACGCCACGACCCCGCGCGGTCGCCTGCTGCTCGACCAGGGCGCGGTGATCGCGGTGGTGCAGCGCCGGTCGTCGCTGCTGCCGGCCGGAGTCGTGGGTGTCACCGGCGAGTTCTACTCCGGCGAGCCGGTGGATCTCGTCGGGCCGGACGGCGTCCCGGTCGCGCGCGGGCTGGTGGGCTACGACGCCGTCGACCTGCCACCGCTACTGGGGCACCGCACCAGCGAGTTGCCCGCGGAGTTCCGTCGCGAGCTGGTGCACCGCGACGATCTCGTCGTCCTGCAGCCCTGACGGGCCGGCTCCGGCCCCGAACTGGACACCTGCGGTGACGGCGGCGGCACTGCCGGGTATCGACTTCTCCATGAGTGACGAGAACCTTGCGCCGGCCACCCCGCCGCCGGCCGGCGCACCCGCGAAGCAGAAGCGCAGCATCACGCCCGGGCAGGTGCTCGCCGGGATCCTGTTCGTCCTGATGGTGATCTTCATCGTCGAGAACACCGAGAACGTCAAGATTCGCATCATCGCCGGCCCGAAGGTCAACGCGCCGGTGTTCGTCGCCCTGTTGATCGCCGCGGTTGTCGGCGCCCTGATCTCCGCGCTGCTGCGCTACCGGCGCCAGCGCAGGTCGAAGTAGCCGCCGTACCCTGTGCGGATGACCGCGCACTCCGCGTCCGCCGATGACGTCCGCGCCGTCGCGCTGCGCGCGCGAGACGCCGCCGCCGAGCTGGCGCCGTTGTCGCGAGCGGCGAAGGACGTCGCACTGCACGCCATGGCCGACGCCCTGGACGCCGCCGCCGGGGACATCGTCGAGGCCAACGCCGGCGACCTGGCCGCCGGCCGCGCAGGGGGCATGGCCGACGGCCTGCTCGACCGGCTCGCGCTCGACCCCGCCCGCGTGGCGGCCATGGCGGGCGGGCTGCGCGACGTCGCGGCGCTGCCCGACCCGGTCGGCGAGGTGCTGCGCGGCCACATCCGGCCCAACGGCCTGGAGGTCCGCCAGGTGCGGGTGCCGTTCGGCGTCGTCGCGATGATCTACGAGGCCCGGCCCAACGTCACCGTCGACGCCGCCGGCCTGGCATTGAAGTCCGGCAACGCGGCGCTGCTGCGCGGGTCCGGCTCGGCGATCCGCTCGAACACCGCGCTGGTCGAGGTGCTGGCCGGGGCGGCCGAGAAGGCCGGGTTGCCCCGCGACGCGGTGTTGCAGGTGCCCGGCACCGACCGCGCGAGCGTCGATCACCTGCTGCGCGCCCGCGGGCTGGTCGACCTCGTCATCCCCCGTGGCGGGGCCGGGCTCATCCGGCACGTCGTCGAGAACGCCACCGTGCCGGTCATCGAGACAGGCGTCGGCAACGTGCACGTCTACGTCGACGCGGCAGCCGACCTCGACGTCGCCGAACGCATCGTCGTGAACTCCAAGACCTCGCGGGTCAGCGTCTGCAACTCCGCCGAGACGCTGCTGGTGCACCGCGCGGTGGCCGACGAGTTCCTGCCCCGGATCACGGCCGCCCTGCAGGGCAGGGGAGTCGTCGTGCACGGCGACGAGGCCTTCGCCGCGATCGAGGGCGTGCAGGTCGCCGCCGACGACGACTGGGAGCGCGAGTACCTGTCGCTCGACATTGCCGCCCGCGTAGTCGACGACCTCGACGATGCGATCGCGCACATCCGCCGCTGGTCGAGCGGGCACACCGAGGCGATCGTCACGCGCGACCTCGCGGCGGCGCGCCGGTTCACCTCGCGCGTCGACTCCGCGGCGGTCATGGTCAACGCCTCGACCCGCTTCACCGACGGCAGCGAGTTCGGCTTCGGCGCCGAGATCGGCATCTCGACGCAGAAGATGCATGCGCGCGGCCCGATGGGCCTGGCCGAGCTGACCTCGACGAAATGGATCGTCACCGGCGACGGGCACATCCGGTAGGAGCTGCCACATGCCGCACCCGACGTCGTTCGACGACGACGACCCGCAGCTGGCCCGGGTCCGCGAGATCGCGCTGGCGTTCCCCGGCGCCGCGGAGAAGATCTCGCACGGCAAGCCGGTGTTCTTCACGACCAAGGTCTTCGCGCACTACGGCTGGCTGCGCCGCCACGGCGACTGGCAGGACTGGCGCGCCCAGCCACGGACCCTCGTCGTGCTACCCGACCCCCTCGAGCGGGAGGCCCTGCTGGCCGACGAGCGGTGCTTTCACCCCGCCTACCTCGGGCCCCACGGCTGGGTGGCGATCGAGCTGCCCCCGGCGCGGGCGTCGAGGGCGCGCTGGGCCGAGATCACCGAGCTGATCGACGCCTCCTACCGCAACACCGCGGGACGTCGGCTGATCGCCGAACTCGACGCCCGGTAGAGTTCCCTAGGTATCCAGTAGACATTGAAGGAGGGCGCGTGGCCCTGCCGGATTTCCTCATCGCCGGAGCTCCCAAAGCGGGCTCGACGGCGTTGCACGCGGCGCTCGTCCAGCACCCGCAGCTGTTCCTGTCGAACCCGAAGGAACCGAAGTTCTTCCTGACCGACGGCCGCCCGCCCCCGCCGGCCACGCAGCGCGGGCCGGGCGACGCGCACAGCGCCCAGGAGTGGATCTGGCAGCGTGATCGCTACGAGCGGCTCTTCGACGCCGCACCACCCGGCGCTCTGCGCGGCGAGAGCACGCCGTTCTACCTCTGGGACACCGCTGCGCACGCCCGCATCGCGGCGGCCGTCCCGGACGTCAAGCTCATCGCCGTGATCCGCGACCCCGTGGATCGCGCGTACTCGAACTGGACCCACCTCTGGGCCGACGGGCTCGAGCCGGTGGGCGACTTCCTGACCGCCTGCAACCTCGAGGACGAGCGGGCCGCCGCGGGCTGGGCGCCGTTCTGGCGCTACCTCGGGCTGGGCCGCTACGGCGAGCAGTTCGCGTCGTTGTTCTCGCACGTCGACCGCGAGCGGGTCTGCGTCGTGCGCTACCGCGAGCTGATCGACGCACCGGGCCGCACGCTCGACGGCATCGCGAGCTTCCTCGGCGTCGAGCCGGGCCTCGTCACCTCGATCCCGGGCTCGAACGTCACGGCCTGGGCCGGCCACGGGTCGGTCAACGCCGGCCTGCGGATGCTCGTGCGTGGCGGCGCCGCGCTGGGCCGCCACGTCGACCCGCGGGCCTGGCGGCAGGCGCAACGCCCGCTGCTCGCGATCCTGCAACGTGGCGCAGCGCACCGGCCGTCGTTGCCGGTCGACGTGCGACGCGAGCTGGTGGGCCGGGTGCGCGACGACGTCGGGCTGCTCGAGGACCTGCTGGGCCGCTCGTTTCAGGACTGGCTGGGCGACTCGGGGCGCGGCACCTTCGCGGTGCGCAGCTCGTTGGCGCCGTCCCAGCGCGACGCCTCCCAGTAGACACGGGTGCCGGTCAGCGACTCGGCGAGGCTGAGGTAGCGCACGGTGCGACCCGCCGGCGTCGGCCCGGCCACCGCGGTGAACGCGGACGGCCCGGTGCCCTCGGCCAGCCCGGTGCGCTCGAACCAGTTCTCCGCGGCGCTCGCCCGGCCGTCGTAGAACGCGAGCCAGGACGTCCCGCTGCGCACGACGCTGGTGATCCGGGCGCCACGGGCGTCCCAGCTGCCGGGCGTGGGGGACAGGGCGGTGCCCTGCTCGGTCCAGATCAGCCCGTCGTCGCTGGTCAGGTACACCGAGGTCATGCGGTCGGCCTCGTCCTCACCCCCGTCGAGCGGGTGCCGGCAGGCCCACATCTGCCAGTCGGGCCCGCTGCGCCGCACGACGATGTCCTTCCACGCCGTGGTCGCCGGATCGCCGGGCAGCACGACGGTGCGCTTGCCCTCGGCCAGGGTGGCGAGGTCGTCGGACTCGATCGTCTCGACCCACCAGTGCTTGGAGTCGCGCGCCGAGCAGGAGACGTAGAGCCGCCATCCGCCGTCGGGCAGGGCGATCAGGGCAGGACGCTCGAGCGAGGCGCAGTCGAACTGCTCGCTGCTGACGCTCGCGACGGTCTCGAAGTGCACGCCGTCCTCGGACCGCGCGACGACGTTGGCGTAGCCGCGTCCTTCGGTGACCGGGCGGCGCAACCGGTAGGCCAGGTAGAAGGCATGCTCATGCCACACGGCCGACGGTCCGCCGGCCCAGAACCCCACGCCCTGGCCGGGCGGGTCGACGGCCACCTCGTACCCGGAGCCGGCGATGAGGTCGAGGATGTCGGCCGCCTGTGTCACTCGCCGACCCTATCGACGGCCGCGGTCCGCCGCGGCCGCAGGGCACATCGCTCCCGATTGCGACCGCACAGGCGCGGGGTTAGCTTGATCGGCATTCACCCTGGCGCCTGCTCGGAGACTCGATGCCCACTCACCTTCGCCGCTCGTTGTCCGCGGCGTGCGCGCTGCTGCTCGTCCTGGCCGCGCTGATCGCGGCGCCGGCCGAGCGCACCGGCGCGGCCACGCCCGCCCTGCAGGTCGGCGTCGGGCAGGCCGACATCACGCCCGTGACCGGCGGGTTCAAAGGTGGCTGGGCGTGCTCGTGCGCCAAGGCGCTGGGCCAGCACACCCGGCTGTACGCGCATGCCGTCGTGCTCCAGCGGGGCACGCAGAAGGTCGCCCTCGTGACGGAGGACCTCGCCTTCCTGGGCGCGGGCATGATCCGCGATGCGGCGTCGCTGCTGCCCGGCCGCGGGTTCAGCGAGAGCAACATCATCGACTCGGCGACGCACACTCACGGCTCGCAGAGCGGGTTCATGAACTTCGGCTCCTACAACTCGATCCTGCCCTCGACCGGCAACCCGCTGCAGGGCAAGATCGTCGACACCGCCACCGACCAGACGATGTACAACTTCATGACCCGCCAGCTCGCCGCCGCGATCGCGCAGGCCGACGACACCCTGGCACCGGGCGAGGTCGGCTGGGGCCGCACCACGCTGTCCGGGCTGACGCAGAACCGCAGCCTCGAGGCCCACCTCGCCGACTACGGCATCGACGAGCCGCCGGGCACCGGCTCGGTGTCGCAGGACCCGCACGGCTACGCCGGCACCATCGACCCGGCGGTCGACCTGCTGCGGGTCGATCGCCTCGTCGACGGGCACACCGTGCCGATCGGGGTGTGGACGACGTTCGCCAACCACGGCACCGTCGACAAGGAGAACTTCTCCTACTTCACCGCCGACCACCAGGGCGCGGCCGAGCGCACGCTGGCCGACGGCATCCGGCAGGCGGCCGGGCTCGCCGGCTCGGCGACCGTCGTCACCGCGTTCGCCAACTCCGACGCCGGGGACCAGTCCTCGGGGCTGGCCTACTCGGGGCCGGCGGACGCCGAGTACGTCGGGCGCCGCGAGGCGCAGGCCATGCTGGTCGCCTGGCGCGACGCCGGGACGCACCTCACCGCGACCCCGACACTGGCCCTGTCCTGGACGCGGCAGTGCATGTGCGGCCAGTCGGCCGACGGCCACCCGACGTCGAGCACGCCGACGCTCGGGCTCGCCCAGGCCGCCGGTTCGGAGGAGGGCCGCACGGTGTTCAGCGACCTCGGCCTCGCCCACGAGGGCGACCGGCTGCCCGTCGACGCCGGCACCCAGGGTCGCAAGATCCCGGCTCTCACCGAGGAGGGCAACATCCCGGCCGCGGTGCCGCTGACCGCCCTGCGGATCGACGACCACCTGGTCGTCACCTGGCCCGGCGAGCCGACGCTCGGCGTCGGCAACCTGGTGCGCTCGGCGGTGTCGGCGGCCACCGCGTCGGCCGGCATCAAGCAGCTGGTGATCGCCGGGTACGCCGGCGAGTACGTCGACTACTGGACCACCCCGCAGGAGTACGAGGCACAGCACTACGAGGGCGGGTCGACCGTCTACGGCGAGTACGCCTCCGTCCTGGTCAAGAACGAGATCGTCGACCTCGCCACGCGGCTGGTCCAGGGCCGCGCCGCCCCGACGGCCTACGCCTACGACCCGAACAACGGCGTCCACGTCACCGACGCCGCCTACGGCTCGGGCGCCGCCACGGCCACCGCGACCGCGCAGCCCTCGACGTCGAGCAGGCTGGGCCATCCCGCGTTCGCCTGGACCGGCGGCGCGAACGGCCTGGACCGGCCGGTCGACCGCGCCTTCGTCGCCGTCCAGCGCTCGGTGTCTGGCAGCTGGCAGCCCGTCACCGACGACCTCGGCCTGCAACTGCTGTGGAGCGTGGACAGCTCGGGCCACTACCGCGCCCAATGGGAGGTACCGCTCTCGGCGGCCACCGGCAGCTACCGCTTCGTCGTCACCGCGAAGAATTACACGCTGACCTCGGCTCCGTTCACCGTGACGCCCGCTGCGACGCTGACGCCGGTGGTGTCGGGCAAGACGGTCACGCTGCGCAACCCGGCCGCGCGGGTGAATACGGACTGGACCTATCGGCCGGCGACCGTCACCGGTCTGGACGTCACCTTCGTCGTCGACGGCCGCCGCGTGCGGGAGACGTCCACCGGCTCGTCGGTGGCCGTGCCGAACGGGACCAGCGTCGTCATCCCGGCCGGCGCCGCGCGCGACCCGTGGGGCAACAGCAACGCGAAGGCGGTCACCGTCCGCTGAGCTGCCGCGCGCTGCCCCGGCTGGCAGTTGGCCCGCCCGAGGACGACACTCTGCCTTTCAGC
>CAZZZE010000083.1:0-9031 GCA_964658365.1 uncultured Jatrophihabitantaceae bacterium | reverse complement strand
GTCCGCGCGCCGGTCGTCGCCGGCCGCCGCTCTGGTGGTCGGCAGTGCGGCGGCGCTCGGCGGGCTGTACGTCCTTGCGGGCGCCTCGCCCAGCTACCTGGTGTTCGGCGTGCTCCTCGTACCCATCGGCATGACGTCGAACACCTTCCTGACCGCCGCGAACACGCACGTCCAACTCGCGGTCGCACCGAGCATGCAGGGCCGGGTCATGGCGCTCTACATCGCGATCTCTGCCGGCGGAACCCCGTTCGGCGCACCGCTGCTGGGCTGGATCGCCGAGGTACTGGATCCCCGGTGGGGGCTGTACACCGGCGGGGCAGTGGCGCTGGTGTCGACCGTCGCTGCAGCGTTGCTGCTGTCGCGCATGCCGGCACCCGCATCGGTCGACCCCAATCCGGTGGCGGGTACCACGTCAACTCCCGGCAACACGCGGGCGGACGCCCGCGCCGCAGGCGCAATGGTCACGACACCGCCCCTGCAGTCTCCGGAAACATCCTAGAAAGAGGATCGGTCCATGTCATTGAGCGTGCAGGAGGCCACGGTCGCCGCCGGCAGCAGCCGACCGCGGCCGATGCTTCGAGTGTCCGACCTTGTGGTCCGCTACGAGTCCGAACGCGCTGGGCCACCGGCGGTGGACGGCGTCGGGTTCACCATCGCCGCAGGCGAGCGGGTGGCGCTTGTCGGCGAGTCCGGCTCGGGCAAGACGACCTTGGCACTGGCCGTCGCCGGCCTGCTGACCGTTCCGGGCGTCACCATCTCGGCCACCGAACTCGAGTTCGCCGGCGTCGCCGTGCGGACCGCGCCGCGCGGACGCCTGCCGCGTCGGACCGACGGCATCGCGATGGTCTTCCAGGACGCGATGGTGTCCCTGGACCCGGTGTGGCGCATCGGCAGCCAGCTGACGGCCACGATCCGCGCACGGCACAAGGTGTCGCGATCCCAGGCCCGTGAGCTGTCGCTGGAGTGGCTGCAGCGGGTCGGCCTGGACGACGGCGAGCGGGTCCTGCGCGCCCGCCCCTACGAGCTGTCCGGCGGGATGCGGCAGCGCGTCATGATGGCCATCGCGCTGTCCGGCGCCCCCCGGCTGCTCATCGCCGACGAACCAACGAGCGCACTCGACGCGTCACTCTCGCGCGAGATGATGGACCTGCTGCTGACGCTGACCCGCGACCTCGGAACGGCCCTGCTCATCGTCAGCCATGACATCGACCTGTGCCGCGAGTACTCCGACCGCACGATGGTCATGTACCGAGGCCGGATCGTCGACCAGGGCGCGTCCGACACCCTGCCCGCCACGGCCGTCGATCCGTACACGCGCGGGCTGCTGCAGTGCGTGCCCCGCCTCGACCGTTTCGACCTCGACGAGCTGCCGACGCTCGACTCCATCGCGGCGGCCGACGAGCGGGACGTCCATGCCCGCACGCCGCAGGTCGACGCCGAGCGCGCATCGTGAAGGCCTTCGCACAGGTCGACGCCGACAACGTCAGCAAGGTGTTCGGCTCGCGGCGCACGAGTCACGCCGCGGTGTCGGAGGTGACCCTCCGCATCGGTGACTCGCGACGCGTCGGCATCATCGGCGAGTCGGGTTCGGGGAAGTCCACGCTCGCCCGGATGCTCGTCGGTCTGGAATCTCCCTCGACGGGCACGATTCTCTTCGACGGTGTCGCGATGAGTACGTCGACGGCCGCGCGTGCGGATCTGCTCGACTTCCGTCGGGCCGTCCAGTTCGTCGCCCAGGACACCGGATCGTCCTTCGATCCGCGTCGGACCCTGCGCGACGCGGTCCGCACGCCGGCGCAGATCCTGCTCGGCCTCGACCGCGCCGCCGCGGACGCACTCGTCGACGAGACTGTGGCCGGATTGTCGCTCGCGGTGCCACTGGCTGATCGGCATCCCAACGAGGTGTCCGGAGGCCAGCGCCAACGCTTCGCACTCGCCCGCGCCATGATCGTGCGACCGCGCATTTTGGTCTGTGACGAGGTCGTGTCGGCACTCGACGTCTCGGTCCAGGGTTCGGTGCTCAACCTGCTCAAGCGCTACAGCATCGAGCACCGCGCCGCCCTGGCCTTCGTCTCCCACGGCCTGCCCGCCACCGCCTTCCTCTGCGATGAGCTGGTGGTCATGCGTTCGGGCCGGATCGTCGAGCAGGGCTCGACCGAGCAGGTCGTCCGCCGACCGCAACACGAATACACGCGTCGATTACTCGCCGCCCACCGCGGCAGTCCAGTGGCCGTCGCCGAACCGGTCGGCGTCACCTGACCAAGCACCGCCCCCCGATCCGCTGACCCGAACACACCCACCAGCAGCCGTCCGACCGACGCGCTGCCATCCCGTCGCGCCTGCGCAGTGAGGACACACGATGACCGCAAAGCCCTTCCACCTCGGCTGGTTCCTGGCCGACAGCAAGGTCCAGGACTGGCGTGGGGCGTGGTCCGGCAACGTCGCGCAGAGCTGGATGAGTCCCGAGCTGTACGTCGATATCGCGCGCGACCTCGAACGAGCCGGTTTCGACTACATCCTGCTCGAGGACAACGTCTACATCCCCGATCGCTACGGCGATTCGATGGAGATCTACCTGCGCAACTGCCTGTCCACCCCGCGTCAGGATCCGGCTGTCCTCGCCCCCATCATCGCCGCGGCGACCAAACGGATCGGCATCGTCGCGACGCTCTCGACCTTCGCGTATCACCCCTACCTGCTCGCCCGCCAGATCGGCACGCTCGACCAGGTCTCGGGGGGCCGGGCCGGCTGGAACATGGTGACCGGCTCCTCGCAGCGGGCCTATCAGAACTTCGGCTACGAGGACATGACCGAGCACGACCTGCGCTACGAGATGGCCTCGGAGTTCATGAACCTCACGAACGCGCTGTGGGACTCGTGGGAACCGGACGCAATCGTCGCCGATGCGCAGGGCGGCGTCTTCGCCGACCACACCAAGGTGCACCGGGTGGACTTCACGGGCGAGTACTACGCCGCACGCGGCGCATTGAACTCCGGACCGCTGCCCCAGGGCCGGGCAGTGATCGCCCAGGCGGGCTCGTCGCCGCGCGGGCGTGAGTTCGCGGCCACCTACGCCGACACGGTGGTCGGCGATTCCGGCAGCATCACCCGGATGAAGGAGTATCGCACCGACCTGCGCAACCGAATGGAGGCCATCGGCCGCAAGCCCGATGAGTGCAAGATCCTCTTCCTGATCGCGCCCGTCCTCGGCGACACCGACGAGGAGGCCCGGGAGAAGGCTGAACGTCATGCCCGGCGCAACGCCGACCGGGCGGAGGAGACGCTCGCGATCTTGTCGAAGATGACCGACATCGACTTCGGAGCCTTCCCGCTCGACGAGCCGATCGGCGACCAGGAGTGGAAGACGAACGGCACGCAGGCCACGCTCGACGACTTCATCGCCCGTAACAAGGGCAGGACGCTGCGCGAGGCGGGTGGCCAGGCCTGGAAGTCCGACATCGCGCTCGTCGGCTCGCCGGACACGGTCGCCGCAGGGATGAACGAGATGATGGAGGAGGTCGGGGGCGACGGCTTCCTGATCGCCCGACCCGACGTCAACCGCAAGACGATGGCGGAGTTCACCGACGGTCTGATCCCCGCTCTACAGCGTCGTGGCTTGGTGCGCACGTCCTACACCCACGAGCAGTTCCGCTCGAACCTGCTGGAGTTCTGAACCGACGATGGACGTGACCCATCTCGCCGACCGGGACCCCGTCCGCGACGCCGTGGCCGCACTCCGCGACGGGCGTCCTGTGCTCGTGGTCGACGACGTCACCCGCGAGAACGAGGGCGACGTGATCCTGCCCGCGAGCCTGGCCGGCGAGCACTGGGTGGCCTGGACGGTGCGCCACACGTCCGGCCTGCTCTGCGCGCCGATGCCCGCCCGCCGCGCCGACGAACTCGGGCTCCCGCTGATGGTCGCGCGCAACGAGGATCCATTGCGCACCGCGTACACGGTGTCGGTGGACGCGCGAGCCGGGGTCACGACCGGCATCAGCGCGCACGATCGGGCCCGAACCGCACGGGTGCTGGCCGATCCGGCGACCGACCAGGACGACCTCATCCGTCCGGGACACGTGTTCCCGCTGCGGGCGCGCCCGGGCGGCGTTCTCGAGCGACCAGGACATACCGAGGCGGCGGTCGACCTCTGCCTGCTGGCGTGGTTGCCGCCTGTGGCCCTCATCGCCGAGGTCGTGCGCGACGACGGTTCGATGATGCGCGGGCCGGAGCTGGACCAGCTCGCGCGCGACAACGATCTGCCGTTGCTCTCGATCGCCCAGCTCGCCGAATTCCGGCGGCGGCACGACCCGCGCCCGGCCGCGGAACCCTGGGCGCTGGGCCCGCGGGTGCGTCGCTGCGTCGAGACGGTGCTGCCGACGCCCTACGGTTCGATGCGTGCGATCGGGTACCGGGATCTCGTCACCGGCGCCGACCATCTGGCCGTGGTGGCACCGGGGCCCAGCGGGTCGTCCGGTCGCGAGCATCTCGTACGGGTGCACTCGGAATGCCTGACGGGTGAGACGTTCCATTCGCTGCGCTGCGATTGCGGCCCTCAGCTCGATCAGGCCCTGCAGCTCATCGGCCGGTCGGGCGGTGCCCTCGTCTACCTGCGCGGCCACGAGGGACGCGGGATCGGACTGCTAGACAAACTGGCGGCCTACCGGCTGCAGGACAAGGGCATGGACACCATCGCTGCCAACCTCGCGCTCGATCGCCCGGCCGACGCGCGCGAGTACGGCGCGGCCGCGGCCGTCCTGCACGACCTCGGGCTGAACCGCGTCCGGCTGCTCACCAACAACCCCGACAAGGTGCTCGGACTCAGCGGCGGCGGCGTCACCGTCGTCGAGCGGGTCCCGTTGGTGGTCGGGCATTCGGCACACAACGCCGGTTACCTGCGCACCAAACGCGACCGGATGGGCCACCTGATCCCGGCGTCCGACCCGATCCACGCGCAGCGCGGAGGACTGGCATGACCGACATCTCGGTGCCGACGCACCCTCAACCGATCGCCGAGACGCAGCCTTGGAGCCCCGAGGACGCCGCCCACTTCCGCGCCGTGCTCGGGCACTTCTGCTCCGGTGTGGTGGTGGTGACCGCACTGGTCGAGGGCCGGCCGGTGGGCATGACCTGCCAATCGTTCTCCAGCGTCTCCCTCGACCCGCCGCTGATCACCTTCCTGCCCGCAGTGACGTCGACGACGTACCCGCAGCTGCGCTCCGCGGGTGCGTTCTGCATCAATGTCCTCGCCAGCGACCAGGAGCAGCTGTGCCGGCAGTTCGCGGTGAGCGGCAGCGACAAGTGGGCCGGGGTCGGGTGGGCACCCGGCGACAGTGGCGCCCCGCACCTGCGCGGTGCGCTGGCTTGGCTCGACGCGACGCTGGAGGCCGAACACCCGGCCGGTGATCACATCGTCGTGCTGGGCCGGGTCACCCACCTCGCGACGGCGGCCGCTGCGGAGCCGGAGCCGTTGGTGTTCTACCGCGGCACGTACGGCCGGTTCCAGTCATGAGCGGCCCGAGCATCGTGGCGGTGATCGGCAACCCGAAGGCGGACTCCAAGACCGCGGTCGTCGCCACCGCACTGGCTCAGTACATCGGTGCGCAGCTGCCCGGCTCGACCCACACGACGATCGAGTGCGCCGCCCTCGGCGCCGGCCTGCTCGAGTGGGGCGCGCCCACGGTCCGGACCGCCCTCGAAGCCATGACGTCGGCGGACCTGCTCATCGTCGCGACCCCGACGTACAAGGCCACCTACACCGGGCTGCTCAAGCTGCTGCTCGATCAGCTCGGTCAGGGCGAACTCGCCGGAGCGCCCACCATCCCCGTCCAGCTCGCGGCAGCGCCTGCGCACGCCCTGGCCGTGGACGTGCACCTGCGGCCGGTGCTGCTCGAGGTCGGCGCCTCGTGCCCTACCCAGTCGCTGTTCGTTCTCGACGCAACGGTCGACCGGCTGTCCGATCACCTCGGGGGGTGGGCAACGGTCAACCTGCCGATCGTGCTGGCATGTATCGCCGCGCGGATGCAGGCAGCGGCGTGAGCGCGGGCCTCGACGAGCTAGACAGGGCACTTGTCCGCGCTTCGGATAGCCTCGCCGGTATGACCTCCGCGCCCGTCACCACCTCCTCCGATCGCAGCGTCCCCGACACGGTCACCCGGCTGCGCGCGACCTTCCGCAGCGGGCGAACGCGGCCGATCTCGTGGCGCCTCGAGCAGCTCGAGGCCATCGAGCGAATGGTCGCCGAACGCGAGCAGGACTTCCTCGACGCGCTGGCCACCGACCTGGGCCGCCCGCCGGTCGACGCGTGGCTGGCCGACCTGGCGCCGGTCAAGAACGAGTCCGAGCACGCGCGCAGGAAGCTGGCCGGATGGCTGCGACCCACGAAGGTCCCGGTGCCGCTCGGCGTGCAGCCGGGCAAGGCGTGGTACCAGCACGAGCCGCTCGGCGTGGTGCTGATCATCGGCCCGTGGAACTACCCGATCCACCTCGTGCTGGCTCCGCTCGTCGCCGCGGTCGCGGCGGGCAACTGCGCGGTGCTCAAGCCCTCCGAGCACACGCCGACCGTGTCGGCCACCCTCAGGCGGCTGGTCGAGCAGTACCTCGACCCGGAAGCGATCACCGTCGTCGAGGGCGCCGCCGACACCACCCAGCTGCTGATCGACCAGGCCATGGACCACTGCTTCTTCACCGGCGGTCCCGAGATCGCCAAGCACGTGATGGCCGCGGCCGCCAAGCACCTGACGCCGGTCACCCTCGAGCTGGGCGGCAAGAGCCCGACGATCATCGCCGCCGACGCCAACGTCCGCGTCGCCGCACGCCGCGTGGCGTTCGCCAAACTGCTCAACTCCGGCCAGACGTGTGTGGCACCGGACTACGTGCTCGTCGATCGCAGCGTGCGCGACGAGTTCGTCCGCGAGCTGCGCATCGCGACGAAGAAGTTCGCCGGGAGCACCGAGCCGATGCTGCCCATCGTCAGCCCGCGGCACGCCGCGCGCCTGCAGGCCCTGGTCGAGACGGCGGGCACCGAGGCCGTGCAGGGCGGGCACGTCGACGCCACCGGCAAGCGGGCAGAACTCACCGTCCTCGTCGACCCCGATGCCAACTCCGCGCTGATGCGCGAGGAGATCTTCGGGCCGGTCCTGCCGATCGTCACCGTCGACTCCCTCGACGACGCCATCGAGCACGTGCTGCAGGGGCCCAAGCCGCTGGCCGTCTACCTGTTCACCGAGAGCCGCGAGACCGAACGTCGCGTGCTCACCGAGATCAGCAACGGCGGCACGGTCATCAACCACCTCATGTACCACCTGCTCGTGCCCGGGCTGCCCTTCGGCGGCGTCGGCAACAGCGGCATGGGTGCCTACCACGGCGTCTTCGGCTTCGAGGCGTTCAGTCACCGCAAGGCCGTGCTGCGCAAGCCGACGCGCCCCGACCCGTCGATCGCCTACCCGCCGTACAACCGGTTCAAGAAGGCTGTGATGCGCACGCTGTTCTAGCGGTCCTCGAGCGGTTCGGCGTCGCGAGCGCGCGCGGCGGCGTCGCGCATCTCGAAGACGTCGGAGGCCCACTCCCCCACCTCGTGGGTGACCTCGCGCACCGCGCCGGTGACGATCATGGCGATGCGACCGAGGTGCGACGCCGCTGATTCGGTGACCACCTGGACGGTGTCCTTGGTGATCTCCAGCCTGCTGCTGACCATGGGCAACTCCTCAATCAGGCGGCGACCAGATCGCCCACCGGCTCCACGATAACCGCGGCGTCGCCGTCCGGTTCGCCCCTGCCCGGAGTGGGCAGCGCGAGCCGGAAGATCTTGCCCCACGTCGAGCCGATCTGCTTCGAGAAGCGGCCGGTGTTGTAGGGCAGGCCGTACTTCTCGCACAACGCCCGGACCTCGCCGGCGACCTCGGGGTAGCGGCGGGCCGGGACGTCCGGGAACAGGTGGTGCTCGATCTGGTGGCTGAGGTTGCCGCTCATGATGTGGAACAGCGTGCCGCCGGTGATGTTCGCCGACCCCATCATCTGCCGGACGTACCACTCGCCCCGCGACTCGTTCTCGGTCTCGTCCTCGGAGAAGGTGGCCGTGCCGCTCGGGAAGTGCCCGCAGAAGATGATCGAGTACGCCCAGACGTTGCGGACGAGGTTGGCAGTCATGTTGGCGGTCAACGTGAACGGAGCCTGCGGGCCGGACAGCAGCGGGAACAGCACGTAGTCCTTCAACGTCTGCTTGCCGATCTTGCGCCAGATGCCCTTGAGCAGCGGGACGTTCTCGCTCATCTTGCGCTTGCCGGTGATCAGGTTCTCGGTCTCCAGGTCATGCAGCGCGACACCGTACTGGAAGAACGTCATCAGCAGGAACGCCCAGAGCGGGTTGCCCAGGTAGTAGGGGTTCCACTTCTGGCTCTCGTCCATCCGCAGGATGCCGTAGCCGATGTCGCGGTCCTTGTCGACGATGTTGGTGAACGTGTGGTGCATGTAGTTGTGCGAGTGCCGCCACTGATCGGCCGGGCACGCGGTATCCCACTCGAACATCTTGGAGTTCAGCGCCGGGTCGCGCATCCAGTCGTACTGGCCGTGCATGACGTTGTGCCCGATCTCCATGTTGTCGAGGATCTTGGAGACCGACAGCGCGGCGGTTCCGAGCAGCCAGAAGGGCGGCAGCGCGCTGAGCATCAGCGCGGCCCGACCCCCGACCTCGAAGGCGCGCTGGGCCTTGATCACGTTGTAGATGTACTCGCGATCGTCGGCGCCGAGGCTGTCGACGAGTCGCGCCTTGATCGCGTCGAGCTCGTGGCCGAGGTCCTCGACCTGGGCATCGGTGAGGGGGATGGTGTTCGTCTTGGTCGTCATGGTGTCTCCTCGTGGTGCGTTTGGGAGATGGACTAGAGGCTGATCGCGACGTCGCCGACGGCGCGGCTGATGCACAGCTGCACCTCGACGTCGGGGTCGCTGTTGAGTTCGCCGGTGCGGATGTTCTGGACGCACCCGCTGGTCTTGACCTGCGTGCACGAGAAGCAGATGCCCATGCGGCAGCCGTGCT
>CAZZZE010000082.1:0-9080 GCA_964658365.1 uncultured Jatrophihabitantaceae bacterium | reverse complement strand
TGGCGAACATCGACAGCAGTTCCATGTTGCCGGTGTCCGGCGCGGCGCAGTTCATGGCCTCGGGGGCGATGTGCCCCGAGCGGCCCGACAGCTCGGCGATCGGCGCGTAGTCCAGGACGCTGAGGCCGGCGCCGCGCTCGACCGCGCCGTCCTTCGCCGCGGGCAGGAACAGGTTCCACAGGCCGCGCGCGCGGGCGCGCTGCTTGAGCCCGGCCAGGACCTCGGGGGTGCGGAACGGGTCACCCTCGGCGCGGAACGCCCGCGCCTGCGCCTCGAAGGTCGCCTCGGCGGGATACACGTCCTCGTCGAGGAAACGTCGCATCTCCTCCTGCAGGGCGAGCGAGCGATCGCTGTGTGCGAAGTCCATGGGTCAGCTCCCGGATAACGAGGCGAGCGCGGAGTCGAGCAGGTTCGGCACAGCGCCGCCGAAGTGGGCGAAGCCCTCACCGACGGTCTTGCCGGCCAGGTAGCGGTGGTGGATGCCCTCGGCGATGACGGCCAGCTTGAAGTAGCCGAAGCCGACGTGCCAGTCGAGGTGCTCGGTGCTGCGCGAGGAGTTCTGGGCGTAGTGCTCGACGGCCTGCGCGCCGGTCCAGAAGCCCTGCTCGGGAGCCATCGACGGCCCGGTCAAGGCGCCGGTTGCCGCGATGTCGGTGTAGACCACGAGCAACCCGACGTCGGTGAGCGGGTCGCCGAGGGTGGCCATCTCCCAGTCCAGGACGGCCGAGATCCGGGTGATGTCCGGGGTGTACATGACGTTGGTCAGCCGGTAGTCGCCGTGCACGATGCCGGGCGCCGACTGCGCGGGCAACGTCGCTGCCAAGCGGCGCACCACCTCGGGCAGCACGTCGAGCGGGCGGGTCTCGGACGCCTCCCACTGCGCCGACCAGCGGCGCAGCTGGCGGGCGAGGAAGCCCTCGGGCCGGCCGAACTCCTGCAGGCCGACGGCCGGCGGGTCGACCTCGTGCAGCGCGATCAGCGTGTCGACGAGCAGCTCGCAGGCCCGGCCGGCGTCCTCGGGCGTCAGGGCGGCGAGCAGGTCGGGCTTGTCGAGGACCACGCCGTCGACGAAGTTCATCAGGTAGAACGGCGCGCCCAGGACGTCGACGTCCCGGCACAGCGCGATCGCCGACGGCACCGGGACCGCGACCTCGGGTGGTGTGAGGGCGTCGATGATCGTGAACTCGCGGACCATGTCGTGCGCGGTGGGCAGCACGTGGGCCAGCGGCGGCCGGCGTAGCGCCCACGTCGACGACCCGTCGGTGATCCGGTAGGTGAGGTTCGACTTCCCGCCGGCCACCACCTCGCCGCGCAGCTCCCCCTGCCGCAGGCCGGGCCGCTCGCCGTCGAGCCACGTGGTGAGCCGGTCCAGGTCGGCACCGGGCAACGCTGCCATGCGCCTGACCCTAGAGACCGACCGGTCGGTCGGTCAAGGGGTCGGGGCGGGTTCCGGGTCGGCCGCCGCGCGCTCGGCGTAGTACGGCGTGCTCTCGCGTCGCGCGCGGAAACCGCCGTGCAGCAGGAAGTACACCAGCCCGCCGATGAACACGATGATCGCCGTCCACACGTTGAGCCGCAGGCCCAGGATGTGGTTGGCGTGATCGGTGCGCAGCGCCTCTATCCACACCCGGCCGGCGGTGTAACCCATGACGTAGAGCGCCATGACGTTGCCACGACCGAGGCGTAGCCGCCGGTCGATCACCAGCAACAGCACGCCGATCAGCACGTCCCAGAGCAGCTCGTACAGGAACGTCGGCTGGTACATGCCGTGCACGAGCGCGCTGCCGTTGCAGACCTGACCGCCGTCGGCGGTGCCGAAGCGGGTGGTGTGCCCGGTGGCGACGTCGAGGCAGTGCACCTTCAGGCCCCACGGCAGCGACGTCGACGCCCCGTACAGCTCGTTGTTGAACCAGTTGCCCATCCGCCCGATGGCCTGCGCGAAGATGACGCCCGGCACTGCCGCGTCGGCGAACACCCGCAGGTCTACGCCGCGGCGCCGGCAGCCGATCCAGGCGCCGAGCGTCCCGAGCGCGATGGCGCCCCAGATGCCCAGGCCGCCGTCCCAGATCTTGAACGCGTTCAGCGGGTGCTCACCGGATGTGAAGTACAGCTCCGGGTCGGAGATGACGTGATAGATCCGGCCACCGAGGATGCCGAACACGATGGCCCAGGCCGCGACGTCCCAGACGTGCTCCGAGCGGCCGCCGCGCTCGACCCAGCGGCGGGTCGTCAGCCAGACGGCGAGCAGGATGCCGGCGATGATGCACAGCGCGTACGCCCGCACCGGGAACGGCCCGAGGTGCCACACGCTCTGCGTGGGACTCGGGATCGCGGCGAGCGGCTGCACGCCTACACCGTAGCTGTCGGATCGCGGCCGACCGCCACTACCGTTGGCTGTATGCCAACCGACACCGACGTCCGCGCCCTGTTCGTGCCGCAGCACGGCGGCGTCGACGTGCTCGAGATCCGCTCCGTCCCCCGTCCGCAACCCGGCCCCGGGCAGCTCCTCGTGCAGGTCCAGGCGTCCGGCGTGAACTTCCGGGACGTCTACCTGCGCGAGGGCATCTACCCGTCGACGCCGCCGTACACGCTGGGCGACGAATGCGCGGGCCAGGTGCTCGAGATCGGCGAGGGCGTCACCGACTTCGGGGTCGGCGACGTCGTGGCGACCGCCAAGGCGGCCGGCGGCACGCACGCCGAGGTGGTGCTCGTGGACGCCGCGTCCGCGGTCGCCGTGCCCGACGGCGTCGACGCCGAGGTCGCGGCCGCCGCCATCCTGCAGGGCATGACCGCGCACTACCTCGTGCACGCCACGCACACCGTCGCGCAGGACGAAACGGTGCTGATCCACGCGGCGGCGGGCGGCACCGGCGCGCTGCTGGTGCAGATGGCCAAGGCGCAGGGCGCGCAGGTGATCGCGACCGTCGGCAGCGAGGCCAAGGTCGCCGTGGCCCGCGAGGCCGGCGCCGATCACGTCCTGCGCACCGACGTCACCGGTGATCTGGCCGCCGAGGTGCGCGCGATCGTCCCCGGCGGTGTCGACGTGGTCTACGACGGCGTTGGCAAGGACACCTTCGACGCGTCGTTGCGATCATTGCGTCGCCGCGGCCTGCTCGCGGTGTTCGGTGCGGCGAGCGGTCAGGTGCCGCCCTTCGACGTGCAGCAGCTCAACCGGCACGGCTCGCTGTACGTCACCCGGCCGATGCTCGGCGACTACCTCACCACGCCCGAGGAGCTGCGCGAACGGGCCGGGGACGTCTTCGCGGGCATCGCCGACGGCACGCTGCGGATCGCGATCGGTGGCCGCTACCCGCTGGCCGACGCGGCCCGGGCGTACGCCGACCTCGAGGCCCGACGCACGACCGGCAAGCTGCTGCTGGTGCCGTGAGGGCTCAGCGGCGCACGCCGGCGGCCAGCTCGGCGGCGAGATCGCGCACCGCGTCGACGCCCCGCTCGTCCGGTGAGTCCAGCAGGCAGCGCACGAGCGCCGACCCGACGATGACGCCGTCGGCGTAGCCGGCGATCTCGGCCGCCTGGTCACCGCTCGACACGCCGAGGCCGACGCACACCGGGATGTCGGGCGCCAGACCGCGGACCCGGGCGACCAGGCCGGCCGCGGCGGCGCCAACGCTGGCCCGCGCGCCCGTCACGCCCATGACGGCCGAGGCGTAGACGAACCCGCGCGACGCGGCGGCCGTCGAGACGATGCGGGCGTCGGTCGAGGACGGCGCGACGAGGAAGATGCGGTCCAGCGAGCTGGCATCGCTGGCCTCGATCCACTCGGCGGCCTCGTCGGGGATGAGGTCGGGCGTGACTGCACCGGATCCGCCGGCCGCGGCGAGGTCGGCGGCATAGCGCTGCACGCCGTAGCGCTCGATCTGGTTCCAGTAGCCCATGGTGACGGCGGCGCCGCCGGAGGCGACGACCCCGCGGACCGCAGCCAGCGCGTCGCGCACGCCGACCCCGGCCCGGACGGCCGGTTCGGTGGCGGCCTGGACGGTCGGGCCGTCCATCACCGGATCGCTGTAGGGGATGCCGACCTCGACGACGTCGCACCCGCCCTCGACGAGCGCGCGCATGGCCGTGATCGACAGCTCGACGCTCGGGTAACCGACGGGCAGGTAGCCGATCAGCGCGGCGCGACCGTCGACCTTGGCCTTGGCGAGGGCGTCCGAGACAGCCGTCATGGCGCGACGCCGGTGGGTCCGCCGGGCGTGGCGCCGGCGTCCTGTGGCTCGGCCGGGGTGAGTCCGAACCAGCGCGACGCGGTCTCGACGTCCTTGTCACCGCGCCCGGACAGGTTGACCAGGATGACGGCGTCCGGCCCGAGCTGGCGGCCCAGGTCGAGCGCGCCGGCGAGCGCGTGCGCCGACTCGATGGCCGGGATGATCCCCTCGCTGCGCGAGAGCAGTGAGAACGCCGCCATGGCCTGCGCGTCGGTGATCGGGCGGTACTCGGCCCGGCCGATGTCGTGCAGGTAGGAGTGCTGGGGGCCGACGCCGGGGTAGTCGAGCCCGGCCGAGATGGAGTGCGACTCGACGGTCTGACCGTTCTCGTCCTGCAGCAGGTACGAGCGCGCGCCGTGCAGGACACCCGGGGTGCCGCCGCTGATCGACGCCGCGTGCCGGCCGGTCTCGACGCCGTCGCCGGCCGCCTCGAGCCCGACGAGGCGCACCTCGGGGTCGTCGAGGAAGGCGGTGAAGATGCCGATGGCGTTCGAGCCGCCGCCGACGCACGCGGCCACGACGTCGGGCAACCGGCCGACCCGCTCGAGGACCTGGGCGCGCGCCTCGTCGCCGATGATGCGCTGGTACTCGCGGACCATGGTGGGGAACGGGTGCGGGCCGGCCGCGGTGCCGAAGACGTAGTTCGTCGTCTCGACGTTGGTGACCCAGTCGCGCATGGCCTCGTTGATCGCGTCCTTGAGCGTGCGCGAGCCGGTGGTCACCGGCACCACCTCGGCGCCGAGCAGGCGCATCCGCGCGACGTTGAGGGCCTGGCGACGGGTGTCCTCCTCGCCCATGTAGACGACGCACTCGAGGCCGAGCAGCGCCGCCGCGGTGGCCGTGGCCACCCCGTGCTGGCCGGCGCCGGTCTCGGCGATGACCCGCTTCTTGCCGATGCGTTGGGTCAGCAGGCCCTGGCCCAGCACGTTGTTGATCTTGTGCGAACCGGTGTGGTTGAGGTCCTCACGCTTGAGCAGGATGCGGGCGCCGCCGGCGTGCTCGGCGAACTTGGGGACGTCGGTCAGCGGCGAGGGCCGGCCGGTGTAGTCGCGGTGCAGGCGGGCGAGCTCCGCGCGGAACTCGGGATCGGCCTGGGTGGCGTGGAAGGCGGCGGTCAGGTCGTCGATCGCGGCGACCAGGGCCTCGGGGACGAAGCGGCCGCCGTAGGGGCCGAAGTGGCCGGTGGCGTCGGCGACGTGCGAGACGGAGGTGGACGTGCTCATGGCTGGCTCCGGGTGGGCAGGCGGGCGGGTGGGTGACGGGGCGTCACCGACGCCATCGACCGCCCCGTCGGCGGCACAGGGCTGCTGCGAGCTGGTCCGGGTGCACGGGCCGAGCCTACCGTCGTCGACGGCGTGCAGGTTACGTTGCCCGGACCACCGGAACAGCACGGAGTCGACGCCGTGCTCGGCACGGGCACGAATTCAGCGCGAGGGGCGCGGCGTCGCGGGGTGCGCCCCCGCAGTGACCAGCTCGGCCACGATCTGGCGCGGATCGGCGCCGGTCACGAGGGTCTCGCCCACGAGCACGGCGTCGGCGCCGCACGCGGCGTACTCGATGAGGTCGATCGGGCCGCGCACGCCGGACTCGGCGATCTTGACGATGCCGCTGGGCAGGCCGGGTGCGATCCGTTCGAAGGTCGAGCGGTCGACCTCGAGCGTGCGCAGGTCGCGGGCGTTGACGCCGATGACCCGGGCACCGGCGTCGAGCGCGCGGGAGGCTTCCTCCTCGGTGTGCACCTCGACGAGCGCCGTCATCCCGAGCGATTCGACCCGCTCGCGCAGGCCGATGAGCACGTTCTGCTCGAGCGCGGCGACGATTAGCAGGACGACGTCAGCACCGTGTGCCCGCGCCTCGTGCACCTGATACGACCCGACGACGAAGTCCTTGCGCAGCACTGGGACCTGCACCGCCGCGCGCACCGCGTCGAGGTCGTCGAGCGAACCGCCGAAGCGGCGCTCCTCGGTGAGCACGCTGATCACCCGGGCACCGCCGGCCTCGTACTGCCCGGCGAGTCGTGCCGGGTCGTCGATCGCGGCGAGCGCACCCTTCGACGGGCTGCGCCGCTTGACCTCGGCGATGACGCCGACACCCGGGGCCCGCAGGGCCGCCAGCGCGTCGCGCGCCGGCCGCGCGGCCGCGGCCCGCTCGCGCACAGCGTCGAGGGTCAGCTCACTCTGGCGTCGCGCGACGTCCTCACGGACACCTGCGACGATGTCGTCCAGGACGTTCGCCACCGGATCGGCCTCCCGTCGGCAGTGCTTCGGCCGGTGTGCTCGGACTAGAGCGTATCCGCGGCGATCACCCCGGCCCGCCCGGGGGGCTGCCCGTCAGCGCGAGGTCGGGTCCTCGCCACGATCGAGCGCCGTCCACAGCGACGCCGCAGCCTTTTGCGGGTTGTCCGCCGCCTGGGCCGACACCGCGTCCTCGGCGGCTGAGCGGTTCTCGTAGCGCGCGGACATCGCGCCCCATCGGTGGCCGCGCGAGGCGATGAGCAGGCCGGCGAGCAGTACGAGCACCCCGCACACCAGCACGAGCGCCGGCCACGCCGTGTGCACCTCGACGTGCGGCGGCGTCGAGGAGACGCCGATCGTCTTGTGCCGGTCGGCCACGAATCGACGCGCCCGGGCGACGCTGATCGCGTCGAACGACTCGACCGCCCGCCACACGAGACCGGCGCCGGCGAGGCCGATCACCGCGCCGACGACGCGGCGGGCCGGGCCGCGGGTCGCGAGGACGGCGACGACGCCGGCCAGCGCGACCAGCGCCAGCGCGGTCGAGGCGGGGTCGACGGTGCGGCCGTCGAGGTCGAGCACGTCGGCGCGGTTGGCCAGCGGTGTGGTGACGACCTGCCAGGTGCGGCCGCCGACGAGCAACGCCGCGCCCGAGGCAACCAGGTCGAGCACCAGCGCGACCGCGTACTCGACGTGACGCCGCCCGGTACTCACGTCACCGTTCGCAGCGTCTCGGCGGTGGCGATCGCCTGCAGCACCGCGCGGGCCTTGTTACGCGTCTCGAGGTCCTCGAGGTCCGGGATGCTGTCGGCGACGACCCCGGCGCCGGCCTGCACGTAGGCGGTGCCGCCGGTCATGATCGCCGTACGGAAACAGATCGCCATGTCGATGTCGCCGGCCGGATCGAGGTAGCCCAGGGCGCCGGAGTAGATGCCACGGCGCACGGGCTCCAGCTCGTCGATCAGCTCCATGGCCCGGATCTTCGGCGCACCGGTCACGGTGCCGTGCGGGAAGGCCGAGACGAACACGTCGAAGGCGTCGACGCCCTCGGCGACCTCCCCGGTGACGGTCGAGACGATGTGCGAGACGTTGCTGTAGCGCTCGACGGCCCCGAACTCGATCACCGAGACGCTGCCCGGGGTGCACACCCGGCCGAGGTCGTTGCGGGCGAGGTCGACGAGCATCACGTGCTCGGCGCGCTCCTTCGGGTCGTTGATCATCTCCTCGATCAGCTCGGCGTCCCGCTCTGGCGTCTCCCCGCGTTTCCGGGTGCCGGCGATGGGGTGGATGGTCGCCGAGCGGCCGTGCACGGTGACCAGCGCCTCCGGGCTGCTGCCGACGATGTCGAGATCGTCGAGATGCAGGTAGTACATGTACGGCGACGGGTTGAGCGTGCGCAGCACCCGGTAGACGTCGAGCGGTTCGGCGTCGGTGGCGACGCTGAACCGCTGGCCCGGCACGATCTGGAAGACCTCGCCCGCGCGGATGGCCTCGATCGAGGTCGCCACCGCGCGCTGGTAGTCCCCCGGCGCCGACGTCGACGTCGCCGGCTTCGCCGCGACCTGCTCGACGGAGGCGACGGTCGAGGGCGACGGCGTGGCCAGCGCCGCCTGCATCGCGTCCAACCGGCGCACGGCGTCGGCGTAGCGGACGTCGAGGTCGACCGAGCCCAGCCCCGGCTCGAGCAGCACGTTCGCGATCAACGTGACCGTGCACTCGTGGTGGTCGACCGCGGCCAGGTCGGATACCAGCAGCATGGTGAGTTCGGGCAGCCCGAGGTCGTCGACCGCCTTCTCAGGCAGCCGCTCGATCCAGCGCACGACGTCGTAGCCGAGGTAGCCGACGAAGCCGCCGGTCAGCGGCGGCAGGCCGGGCAATCGCGGGCTGGTCAGGGAGCGCCAGGCGGCCGCGAGCACCTCGAGCGGGTTGCCCTGCGTCGTGACGCCCGCCGGCACCTCACCGCTCCAGACCGCCTCGCCGTCCGCTACCGACAGTGTTGCGAGTGAGTCGACGCCGACGAACGACCACCGCGAGAACGAGGCGCCCGGCTCGGCGGACTCGAGCAGGAAGGTGCCCGGCCGCCCGGCCGCGAGCTTGCGGTAGACACCGACCGGCGTCTCGGCGTCGGCGAACAGGGTGCGGGTGATCGGCACGAGCCGGTGCGAGGTGCGCAGCCGGTCCAGGTCGGCGCGGCCGATCGGGGGCGTGCTCACGACCGGACGTCCAGCCGGCCGCCGGCGTCGAAGCAGCTGCGCTCGCCGGTGTGGCAGGCCGGGCCGACCTGGTCGACGGTGACGAGCAGCGCGTCGGCGTCGCAGTCGAGGGCGACGGACTTCACGTGCTGGACGTGCCCGGACGTGTCGCCCTTGACCCAGTACTCCTGCCGCGAGCGCGACCAGTAGGTGGCCCGGCCGGTGGTCAGCGTGCGATGCAGCGCCTCGTCGTCCATCCAGCCGACCATGAGCACCTCGCGGGTGTCGTACTGCTGGACGACGGCGGCGACCAGGCCGGCGGCATCGCGCGTCAGCCGTGCGGCGATCGCCGGGTCGAGGTCGGACGAGGGAGCGTCGGGCATACCCGCGATTGTGCCGAACCGCTCCTAATCCGCTGCGGACTGTGC
>CAZZZE010000081.1:0-9385 GCA_964658365.1 uncultured Jatrophihabitantaceae bacterium | reverse complement strand
CCTCGCTGGTCGAGTCCTCGCAGGCGTAAGGGGGGCCGATGGATGTGGCCGGGGTGCTGATCTGTGCGTTCGGTCTGCTCGTCGGCGCCGTGCACATGACGCAGGACCTCGCCGAATGGCGAGAAGTACGAGCCCTGCGGCGCAGCGGGCGCCGGGTCGTCGTCGAGGTCGTCGACAACGAGAGCTACCGCAGGTTCGACGTACGACGGTCGCTGCGGCGGCCGGTCGTCAGCTACCGCTTCGACGGGCGCTCCTACCGTTCGACGCTGGGCAACTACCTCGGCGCGGCACCGCTGTCGACCGGAGTCACCGCGCTGGTCCTGCCGGCCGTGCCCCTGGACGTCGTGGCCGCCGACCGCAACGATGCGCGCAACCAGCTGATCGGCTCGCTCGCGGTGACGGTGCTGGCGGTCGCGGCCGGCGGGTGGGCGATCCTCGGATAGCGACTCGTAGGCTGGCGATCATGGCGTTCGACGGGATCCCACTGGCTGCTCTCGACTTCTACGAGGACCTCGAAAACGATAATTCCAAGGCGTTCTGGACCGCGCACAAGCACGTCTACGACCAGCAGGTGAAGGCGCCGCTACTGGCGCTCGCCGAGGAGCTCGGGCCGAAGTTCGGTACCGCCAAGTTCTTCCGCCCCTACCGCGACGTCCGGTTCAGCAAGGACAAGACGCTCTACAAGACCCATCAGGGGATGTGGTTCGGCGAGACGTCGTGCTACCTGCACGTCGGGCCGGCCGGGCTGTTCCTGGCGGCCGGCTACTGGGGCACCTCGCCGACCCAGGTCGCCCGCCTGCGCCGGGCCGTCGACGACGACCTTGCCGGCCCGCAGCTGGAGAAGGTCGTGGCCTCGCTGCGGCGCAAGGGTTACCAGGTGGGTGGCGAGCAGTTGACGCGTGTCCCGAGCGGCTACGACCGCGACCACCCGCGGGCCGAGCTGCTCAGGCACAAGTCGCTGACGGCGGCCAAGGACGTCGGGGCACCGGACTGGCTGAGTACGACGCAGACCAAGGCCGAGGTCGTCCGGGCGTGGAAGGCCATGGCGCCCCTGGTCACCTGGCTGGACACGCACGTCGGCCGGGACTGAGCGGGATCGGGTCAGCCCAGCGTCTCGAGGAAGTCGGCGAGGTCGCGCCACAACGCGATCCGCAACGGCAGCGGCATGCCGTTGTTCGCCCCCGACGGGCCCGGCAGCACGAAGGCCGGGATGCGCGCCACCGACCAGGAGGGCGCCCCGAAGCCGCGCACCTGACGCAGCCCCGCGCTGCGGGCGTAGGAGTTCGCCGCCGTCTTGCTGACGAACGCCACCGCCAGCGGCCGGGCGCGCCGCACGCGCCGCTCGAAGCCGGCCCGGTCGAAGGCCGGCGGCTCCCCCGGCCCGGACTCGCGGACACGCACCATGTCGGTGAGGCCGACGCCGAAGTCGAGCACCCGCTCGTCCTCGTCGGGTGCGAGCAGCTCGGGCGTCAGGCCGGACTCGTGCAGCAGCACCCAGAACTTGTTGCCCGGGCTGTCGTAGTAGTGGGCGCGGGCGGCACGGTCCCAGACGGCGATCGTCCCGGCGATCACCACGCGGACGCCGGGGCGCAACAGGTCGGGCAGCACGGCTTACAGATCGAGCAGGGCATCCAGTCCGACGGTGAGCCCTGGCCGGCTCGCGACGTTGCGGACGGCCAGCAGCACGCCGGGCATGAACGAGACGCGGTCCAAGGAGTCGTGCCGGATGGTGAGCGTCTCGCCCTCGGCGCCGAACACGACCTCCTGGTGCGCGACCATGCCCGCGATCCGCAGCGAATGCACGTGCACGCCCTCGACGTCGGCGCCCCGCGCACCGTCGAGGGACTGCGTGGTGGCATCGGGGCTGGGCGTCCTGCCTGCGTCGCGACGTGCCCGGGCGATCACCTCGGCGGTGTGCACGGCGGTGCCACTGGGCGCGTCGGCCTTGCCGGGGTGGTGCAGCTCGACGACCTCGGCGCTGTCGTAGTAGCGCGCGGCCAGCTGAGCGAAGCGCATCGACAGGATCGCGCCGATGCCGAAGTTGGGGGCCACCAGCACCCCGAGCTCCGGAGTGTCCTGAAGCCACGTGCGCACCGTGTCGAGCCGCTCGGGTGTGAACCCGGTGGTGCCCACGACGGCGTGGATGCCCTGGTCGATGGCGAAGCGGATGTTGTCCATGACGACGTCGGGATGGGTGAAGTCGACCAGCACCTGCGAGCCGGCGTCGGCGACGCTGAACAACCAGTCCCCGGCGTCGACCATGCCGACGAGATCGAGGTCGTCGGTGGCATCGATCGCGCGGCACACCTGCTGGCCCATGCGCCCGCGGGCACCCAGCACCCCGACACGGATCGGTTCGGTCGTCGTCATCGCTGCGCCCACGCCGCCAACCTAGACCGCACCGTCGAAGTCGTGTTCATCGAACGGCCCCACGACGGTCAGGCAGCGGGGGCGGGAGAGCACCAGCTCGGCGGCCTCGGCGACGTCGTCGGGCGTGACCGCGTCGACGAGCGCGAGGACCTCGTCCAGGCCCAGGATGTCGCCGTAGGCGATCTCGCTCTTGCCGATGCGGGTCATCCGCGAGCCGGCGTCCTCGAGGCCGAGCACGATGCCGCCGCGCACCTGGCCCTTGCCCCGCTCGATCTCATCGATGCTCAATGTCCCGGCGGCGACGGAGTCGAGTTCCTCGCGCATGATCGTCAACACCTCGTCGGCCTTGCCGGGCTGGCAACCGGCGTAGACCCCGAACTGCCCGGCGTCGGCGTAGGTGCCGGTGTAGGAGTACACCGAGTAGGCAAGGCCGCGTTCCTCGCGCACCCGCTGGAACAGCCGCGAGCTCATCCCGCCGCCGAGTGCCGACGACGCGACGCCGAGCGCCCAGCGGCGCGGATCGTGCCGCGACAGCCCGTGCGTGCCCAGTACCAGATTCGCCTGCTCGGTGTCGTCGGCGATTACGTGGACGGCGCGGTCGGGGACGAGGTCGCCGGGTTCACCGGCTCGGCGGACCGGGCGCGGTGCGACGTCGGGGTCCAGCCGGCCCGCGAACGCCTGCCGGACGAGCCGCACGACCTCGTCGTGATCGACGTGCCCGGCCACGGAGACGACCATCGCGTCGGGGGTGTAGCGCCGCCGGTAGTAGCCGTGCACCTGGCGCCGGGTGAGCGCGCCGATGGACTGCTCGGTGCCGAGCACCGGCCGGCCGAGCGGCACGTCGCCGAACAGGGCGGTCGAGAACTCGTCGTGCACGAGGTCGCTCGGGTCGTCGTCGCGCATCGAGATCTCCTCGAGCACGACGTCGCGCTCGATGTCGACGTCCTGCGCCGTGACCGTTGCGTTCAGCACGACGTCGGTGACGATGTCGATGGCGACGTCGAGATCGCGGTCGAGCACGGTGGCGTAGAAGCAGGTGTGCTCCTTCTCGGTGAAGGCGTTGAACTCACCGCCCACCGCGTCCATGGCGCGGGCGATGTCCAGTCCGCTGCGCGTGGACGTCGCCTTGAACAGCAGGTGCTCGAGGAAGTGGCTGGTGCCGGCCAGCGAGAGCGATTCGTCACGGGAACCGACCGGCACCCACACCCCGACGCTCGCACTGCGCACCCCGGGCATCGCCTCGGTGACGATGCGCAGACCGCCGGGCAGGGTCGTGCGGGTGATCAGGCCGCCGCCGGTGGCGCGCCCGAGCCGGCGGGTGGCGGCACGGCGCAGCGCGCGGGGCGAGGTCATCCCGCGATCCTACGGACCCGCCACGTCGCACCGGTCAGGCGCGGGCCCCGTAGTAGACGCGCTCGCGCCGGGGAACCACCACCGGGAAGTGCTGCGGTCGCAACGACCACACATAGGTTCCGGCCGCGACGGCGACCCCGCGCAGCACCGGGAGTCGCAGCAGCCATCCGGCCAGCCCGAACTCCGGCGCCAGCAGCCACGCGACGAGTCCGGCGCCGATCGCGGCGGCGACGAGGTGTCCGGGGAAGCGGGCCCCGAGCGCCCACCACAGGGTGGCCGCGCCGGCCACGCCCAGGGCCGCGAGCCACACCGCCCAGAGCGCCGCGCTGGCGCGCAGGACGTCGAGCGGGAGCGCGCCGAGGGCGAGTGCGCCGGCCGCGCCGCCGATCGCGATCACCGAGGACCGGTGGTTACCGCTCGGCACGGGGTCGTAGCTCGGCAGCACCGACAGTGGGTGCGCGGCGTGCATCTCCTCGACGTCGTCGTACACCCGGGCCGACGGGTACCGGTTGGCGACGCGCTTGCGCAGCCACGTCGGGGCGGCCGGGTGCAGCCACAGCGCGTCGATGCGGGCGTGCTGCGCGCGGACGCCCTGCGTCCCGGCGATCACCCCGCCCCAGCAGGACACCACGGCCTGGACGTGGCGCATGCCGCGGTTCCGGGCGGCGGCCTGTGCGGTGCCGTAGGCGTAGAACCCGCAGTCGCAGTCGTCGGCCGGCGCCTCGTGCGGTGCCCGCGGGCAGACGGCGGTGTTGGTGGCGTCGTACCAGCACTGCTCGGAGTACAGCGGCAGCAGCAGGCCGGACTCCTCGACGCGGAACGTGCGCAGGGCGACGACCTCGCCCACGAGTGGCTCGGCGCCGGCGAACGGCTGCATCAGCGGCGTGCGGACTCGGCCGGGACGGCGATCGGCTCGCGGTCGGCCGGGTGTTGCGCCGGCCGCGGGGCCGGCGCTTCCTCGCGCCGAGCCGGTGCGGGCGCCGGCAGGACCTCGTAGCGCACCTCGCGCGCCCCGATGTCACCCATGATCGAAGACGCTACGCCCGAGTCAGCGCGGGAGCCAGGCGTCCGGTGCGTCGTTGAGCGTCTTGACGTGCGCGGGAAGCTCACCGCTGAGCACGTCGGCGAGGGTGGTCTCGTCCAGCACCTGGCGCAGGCTGGCCCGGACGGCGACCCACACCTCGGGCAGGTGGGCGGCGACGCCGGCGTACGTCGTCTCGTGCGGGCGTAGCCCACGGACCTCGGCCAGCGGCCCGTCGACGGCGCGCATTACGGCGCCGAGGGCGATCTCCTTCGCCGGCCGGGCCAGGGCGTAACCGCCCTCGGCGCCGCGCTGGCTGCGGACGATGCCTGCGCGGCGCAGCTCGCCGAGGATGGCCTCGACGAACTTGCGGGGCATGCCCTGCTCGGTGACCACGGTGTCGATCTTGACGAGCGCTGGTTCGCGCGCAGCCAGGCTCAGCAACGCCCGGACGGCGTAGTCGGTCTTGGCCGAGATCTGCACGCGGTCATCCTCGCATCGGTCCGAAGCGGATCTGCAGGGGCACGCCGCCGGTCAGACCGGCACGGCAAGGGTGGTGCTGTTGGGCGCGACCACGAGCCAGACCGGCGTGCCCTCGTGCAGGTTCAACGACTCGCTCTGCCCCCGCGTCAGCTGCACCCACGTTCCCGGGTCGGCGCCCGTCTCGACCCCTTCGCCACCCGCGCCGAGCTCGACGCGCACCTCGAAGCCGACCCGCTGCAGGCGGGTGACCCGCGCCGGGACGGAGTCCGGCAGCGGCGCGGTGAAGATCTCGATGTCGTGCGGGCGAACCATTCGGCCGCCCAGCGTTGTCACCGGCCCGAGGAAGGACATCACGAAGTCGTTCGCCGGCTTGTCGTAGAGGTCGTCGGGACTGCCGACTTGCTCGATGCGCCCACCGTTGATGACCACGATCTCGTCCGAGACCTCGAGGGCCTCCTCCTGGTCGTGGGTGACGAAGACGGTCGTCACGTGCACCTCGTCGTGCAGGCGCCGCAGCCAGTCCCGCAACTCCTTGCGCACCTTGGCATCCAGCGCGCCGAACGGTTCGTCGAGCAGCAGCACCTTCGGTTCGACGGCGAGCGCGCGGGCCAACGCCATCCGCTGGCGCTGGCCGCCGGACAGCTGCGCCGGCAGCCGGTCGGCGAACTGCTCGAGGTGGACGAGCTCGAGCAGTTCGCGCACGCGCTTGCGGATCTCGTCCTTCGGCCGCTTGCGGATCTCGAGACCGAAGGCGATGTTGCGGTACACGCTCAGGTGGGTGAACGCGGCGTAGTGCTGGAAGACGAAACCGACGTCGCGGTGGCGCGGCGGCAGCCGGGTGGCGTCGGCGCCGTCGATGAGCACCGAGCCTTCGTCGGACTTCTCCAGCCCGGCGATGATGCGCAGCAACGTGGACTTGCCGCCGCCGCTCGGCCCGAGCAGCGCCGTCAGCGCTCCGGAGCGCACCGTCAGATTGATGTCGTCGAGCGCGACGAAGTCGCCGAAGCGCTTGCCGATGCCGCGGACCTCGATACCCATGTCAGGCCCTTCCTCTACGGCGGATCCACGCCCCGGCCAGGATCGCCGCGAACGCGACGACGATCAGGACGAACGTCACCGCGTACGCGGCATTGGGGTTCTGTTCGTTCTCGAGCAGGTTGCTGATGCGCAGCGGCGCAGTCTCGGTCTGGCCCTCGATGTTGCCCGACACCACGAGCACCGCCCCGTACTCGCCGAGGCAGCGGGCGATCGTCAGCACGACGCCGTAGGTCAACGCGATCCGGATCGTCGGCAGCGTGATGCGCCAGAAGCGGGTGGCCGCATTGGCGCCGAGCGACGAGGCGGCGAGCTCCTGGTCGATACCGGCCTGTTCGAGCACCGGAACCACCGCGCGTGTTACGAGCGGCAGCGACACGAAGACGGTGGCCAGCACCATACCGGGCTTGGCGTAGATCACCTGGAAGCCGCTGTCGGTGAGCGTCGGGCCGAACCATCCCGTCGGCCCGTACACCAGGACGAGCGCGAGGCCGACCACGATCGGGGACACCGCGACGGGCAGGTCGACGAACGCGCTGAGCAGGCGTTTGCCCGGGAAGCGGTGGCGCGCGAGAAGAATGCCGACCCCCACGCCGAACACCGTGTTGATCACCACGGAGATCCCCGCGACAATGGCGCTGACCTCGAATGCGTGCACGGCCTGCTCGGTGGTCAGCGCGTCGAAGAACGTCGACAGGCCGGGTTTGAAGGTCTTGTAGAGGATGACCACCACGGGCAGCAGCGCCAGGATGCCGACGTAGAGAACCGCGATCGTGCGCACCGTCCAGGACGCTGCGCCCCGTCCGTGCGCCACCGGTGGCGGCGTCGGCTCGGCGGTGGGCGTGACGGGCAGGACGGCGACGTCAGCCACGGCGGGCCACCCGGCGCTGGATCTGGTCGAGGACGACCAGCACCACGGCGCTGGCCAGGAGCAAGACGGTGGCGATGGCGCCGGCCTCCTGCGTCGCATGCAACGGACTGTCGTTGTCCTGGATCTTGCGGAAGATGAACGAGGAGGCGATCTCGGTCTTGAACGGCAGGTTGCTCGAGATGAACACGAGCGAGCCGTATTCGCCCAGGGCGCGGGCGAAAGCGAGCGTGGCGCCGGACACCACCGCGGGCATGATCTGCGGGACGATGATCCGTCGGAACACCACGGACGGGCGAGCGCCGAGCGAGGCGGCGGCTTGCTCGGCGTCGCGGTCGAGCTGCAGCAGCACCGGCTGCACCGTGCGCACCGTGAACGGCAGCGTGACGAAGAGCAGGGTCACGACCAGCCCGGTCCGGGTGCCCAGCAGGTGCACGCCGACCGGACTGTCGCCACCGTAGAGCACCAGCATCACGATGCCGGCGACGACCGTCGGCAGCGCGAACGGGATGTCGATGACCATCTCCAGCAGCCCGGCGCCACGGAAGCGCTCGCGGACCAGCACCCACCCGATGAGCACGCCCATCACCGCATTGATCACCGCGACGAGGGCGGAGATGCCGATCGTCAGCTTGAGCGCCGAGGCGGCCTCACGGTCGGTGATCGCGGAGATGAAGCCGTGCCAGCCGTAGTCGAAGGAACGATCCACCACCGCGGCGAGCGGCAACAGCACCAGCAGGCTCATCCAGATGACCGTCACGCCGAGCGTTGTGCCGGACCAGGCGCGCAGCGGCGCACCCGTCCTGGTGCGCCGCAGCCGGCGGGCGCGAGGTGCGCCCGCCGGCTTTCGATCGAGGACTGAGGTCACGGGCCGTCCTCAGGATCCGATCTTGGTGACGATGCCGTTGTCGCCGAAGAACTCCTCGTTGACCTTGCTCCAGCCGCCGAGCGAGCCGACGGTGACGAGCTTGCTGACGGTCGGGTAGGGGTCGCTCGGGTTGTTGGCGCCCTGGACGCCGGTCGGCTTCACACTCGAGTCCACCGGGCGGAAGCCCTTGCTCGCGAAGATCGACTGACCGGCGCTGCTCTCGACGTAGGACAGGAAATCGCTGGCCGCCTTGGGCGCGCCCTTGGTGACCGCTGCCGGCGTCTCGATGAGGACGTCCTGCTGCGGGACGATGTAGTCCAGCGAGAGCCCCTTCTGTCGAGACAGGATCGCCTCGGACTCGTAGGAGATCAGCACGTTGCCGGTGCCGGAGGTGAACTGCGTGGTGGCGACCGCGCCACTGGCCGCGCGGCTGGTGATGTGCTGATAGAACTTCTTCAGATAGGCCTTGGCCTGGGCCGGCGTGCCACCGTTGCTGATCACGTGCTCGTACGCGGCCAGGATGTTCCACTTGGCCGAGCCCGACGACGCCGGGTCCGGCGTCACGATCTTCACGCCCGGCTTGATCAGGTCGTCCCACCCCTTGATGCCGAGCGGGTTGCCCTTCTTGACCACGATGACCACGACCGAGTCGGCCACGATGCCCTTGGTGGCACCGGAGTTCCAGTCGGAGGCGACCTTGCCGGCCTGCGCGAGCTTGTCCATGTCCGAGCCCGTCGAGAACGCGACGTAGTCGGCCGCCTGGCCGGCGGCGACGTTCTTCTCCTGGGTACCGCTGGGCCCGTAGGAACCGTTCAGCGACACGCCGGCGCCGGCCGGCGTCTTGGCGAACGCCGCGCCGAGGGCGTCATAGGCGGGCTTGGGCACGGAGTACCCCACCAGCTTCAGCTGCGTGGTCTGGGCTGCGGACGTCGAACCGGACGACCCGCTCGAGCCGCTGGACGAACCGGTTTTGGAGCTACCGCTGCTGGAGCAGGCGCTCAATCCGATGGCGGCAGTCAGAACGGCAGCGAAGACGGTCAACGCGTGAGCGCGACGGGAATGCATGTGCGACCTGCTTTCGAAGTTTGTCGACCGACGCTAAGTTGTCGATCTGCGCGGTAGACAATACCGTGCGCCGAGCCTCCGCCTGACCACCTGCGGCCGGCATTCACCACAATCCGCTGGCGCCGTCGGGGACGATAGTGGACGTGTCTACCCGAACCGTCGCGAACTTCGCTTCCATCCTCGAGGACGCCACCCGCGCCCAGGCCGAGCGCACCGCGAGCATGCCGTTCGTTCGCCCGCACCTCGCCCTGATGCCCGACGCCCACCTGGGCAAGGGCGCCACCGTGGGCAGCGTGATCCCCACCGACGGCGCGATCATCCC
>CAZZZE010000080.1:0-9487 GCA_964658365.1 uncultured Jatrophihabitantaceae bacterium | reverse complement strand
CATCCCGAGCGGCTCGCCGAGGTCGAAGTCGGCCACGTTGTGGCCGAAGGCGACCGGGTCGACGTCGGGCCCGACGTCGTAGCCCCACGCCATCAGGTTGCCCAGCCGCCACTCCCCCGGCTGCACGACGTCGTGCCAGCGCCGGCGCAGGCCCACGACCGACCGGGTCTCGCCCGGCGGCCGGTAGACGATGCACAGCGTGTCCGGGCCCTCGGCCCACGCCTCGACGACGTGGACGAGCTGCGCAGCCGTCACGGTGCTGACCTGCAGGCGTTCGAGACACGCGGCCAGCGCGACCTCGGACCACTCCTGCGACACCATCGAGGCGAATCCTAGCGACGGGCGCAGGCCCGGTCGCCGGTTACTTGAGCAGGTTGCGAGCCATCACCATGCGGTTGACCTGGTTGGTGCCCTCGTAGATCTGGGTGATCTTGGCGTCGCGCATCATCCGCTCGACCGGGAAGTCGCGCGTGTAGCCCGCGCCGCCGAAGAGCTGGACGGCGTCGGTGGTCACCGACATCGCCGTGTCACTCGCGAACACCTTGGCCGCCGACGAGGTGAACGTCAGGTTCGGCTCGTTGCGCTCCGCCCGGGCGGCCGCGGCGTAGACGAGGTGGCGGGCGGCCTCGATGCGCATCCCCATGTCGGCGACCATGAACTGGATGCCCTGGAAGTCGGCGATGCGCTGCCCGAACTGCCGGCGCGCCTTGATGTAGTCGCACGCCGCGTCGAACGCGCCCTGGGCGATGCCGAGCGCCTGGGCGCCGATCGTCAACCGGGTGTGATCGAGCGTGCGCAGGGCGGTCTTGAACCCGGTGCCCGGCTCGCCGATGATCCGGTCGGCCGGAATGGTGCAGTCCTCGAAGTAGATCTCGCAGGTCGGGCTGCCCTTGATGCCGAGCTTGCGCTCCTTGGCACCCACCGAGAACCCCGGGTCGTCCTTGTGCACGACGAAGGCCGAGATGCCGTTGGCCCCCTTGCCGGGTTCGGTGACCGCCATGACCGTGTACCAGGTCGAGACGCCGGCGTTGGTGATCCAGGCCTTGGTGCCGTTGAGCACCCAGGTGTCGCCGTCGCGCACGGCGCGGGTGCGCATGGCCGCGGCGTCGGAGCCGGCCTCGCGCTCGGACAGCGCGTAACTGATCATCGCCTCGCCGGCCGCGATGCTCGGCAGCACCTGCTGCTTGAGGGCCTCGGAGCCCGACAGGATGATGCCCTGCGAGCCGAGCTTGTTGACCGCCGGGATCAGCGAGGACGACGCGTCGGCGCGGGCAACCTCCTCGACGACGAGGCAGGCGGTCAGCGAGTCGGCGCCCATGCCGCCGTACTGCTCGCCGATGTGCACGGCGTTGAAGCCGGCCCGCACGAGCGCGTCGTGCACGTCCCACGGGAATTCGGCCGTCTCGTCGATCTCGGCCGCCCGAGGGGCGATGCGATCGTCGGCGAGCTGGCGCACCGCCTTGCGCAGCAGCTGCTGCTCCTCGGACAGGCAGTACTGGTCGAACGCGGCGGTTGAGCTCATACCCCGATAGTAGGACGTCCTAGTACGACGCGACGTACGCCTGCGCGCGAGCTGGGATATCCTCCGAGCGGGCCGTGACTGGCGTGTTCTCAAGGTGGCACCACCACCGTGGAGCGGCTCGGTACCAACCGCCGCGCGCCTGGGTGACTGTCCCGACGATCGATCACCGGAGGCCCCATGTCCCAGCCCTTCGACGGCGCCACTGCGTCGGCTGCCTACCGCAATGCCCTCGAGGTCATCGGCGCGGTCGAGCCGACCATCGCCGGCGCGATCCGCGCGGAGCTCACCGACCAGCGCGAGTCGCTCAAACTCATCGCCAGCGAGAACTACGCCTCCCCCGCCGTGCTGCTCACGATGGGCACCTGGCTGTCGGACAAGTACGCCGAGGGCACGGTCGGGCACCGCTTCTACGCCGCCTGCCAGAACATCGACACCGTCGAGCAGACGGCCGCCGACCACGCCAAGGCGCTGTTCGACGCACCGCACGCCTACGTCCAACCGCACTCCGGGATCGATGCGAACCTGGTCGCCTTCTGGGCCATCCTCGCCCAGCGCATCGAGTCGCCCGCGCTGGCCGCCGCCGGCGCGAAGCACGTCAACGACCTGTCCGAGGACGACTGGCAGCAGCTGCGGCACGCCCTGGGCGACCAGCGAGCGCTCGGCATGTCGCTGGATGCGGGCGGCCACCTGACGCACGGCTTCCGCCCGAACATCAGCGGCAAGATGTTCCACCAGGCCTCCTACGGCACCGACGAGACGACCGGTCTGCTCGACTACGACAAGGTCCGGGCGACGGCTCGCGAGTTCAAGCCGCTGGTGCTCATCGCCGGTTACTCGGCCTACCCGCGCAAGGTCAACTTCGCGACGATGCGGGAGATCGCCGACGAGGTCGGCGCGGTGCTGATGGTCGACATGGCGCACTTCGCCGGCCTCGTCGCCGGCAAGGTGCTCACCGGCGACTACGACCCGGTCCCGCACGCGCACGTCGTCACGACGACCACGCACAAGTCCTTGCGCGGGCCGCGCGGCGGCATGGTGCTGTGCCAGCCCGAGTTCGCCGACTCCGTCGATCGCGGCTGCCCGATGGTGCTCGGCGGCCCGCTGGGCAACGTCATGGCCGCCAAGGCCGTCGCGTTCGCCGAGGCGCGCCGACCCGAGTTCCGCACCTACGCCCAGGCCGTCGCCGACAACGCGGTCACGCTGGCCGAGGGGCTCTCGCGCCGCGGCGTCACGCTGGTCACCGGCGGCACCGAGAACCACCTGGTGCTGCTCGACGTCACCAGCTTCGGGCTCACCGGGCGCCAGGCAGAGTCCGCGCTGCTCGACGCCGGCATCGTCACCAACCGCAACGCGGTGCCCCGCGAC
Organism: uncultured Jatrophihabitantaceae bacterium; assembly: GCA_964658365.1. Lineage (GTDB taxonomy): Bacteria > Actinomycetota > Actinomycetes > Mycobacteriales > Jatrophihabitantaceae > Jatrophihabitans. Next base: position 6,600 of record CAZZZE010000080.1, on the reverse strand, counting down.
CCCAACGGCGCCTGGTACACCTCCGGCGTGCGCATCGGCACGCCCGCGCTGACCTCGCGCGGCTTCGGTGCCGCTGAGTTCGACCGCACCGCCGAGCTCATCGTCGACGTGCTTACCTCGACGTCGCCCACCGCCGCGGCCTCGGGCGGCGCGTCGAAGGCCAAGTACACGATCGCCGACGGGGTGGCCGGCAAGACGCTGTCCGCGGCCGGCGAGCTGCTCAGCGCGAATCCGCTCTACCCCGGCCTGGACCTGGGCTGAGGGGCATGCCGCTCGATCCCCACATCGCGCAGCTGCTGCAACTGACCAACGCCGCACCCGCCCTCTCGGCGGGCAGCCCGGCCGAGGCACGGGCCGCGCTGCGCATGCTGATGGTCAACCTCCGCGACCCGGCCGGCGTGGTCGAGGTGGCAGCCGTCGAGAAGGGCTTCGCCGGTGGCGTGCCCGTGCGCGTGTACCGCCCGGACGCCGCGACGACGACAACGACAACGACAACAACGACGGGCACGCTCGTCTACCTGCACGGCGGTGGCTTCGTCATCGGTGATCTCGACACCCACGACAACGTGTGCCGACGGCTGTGCCGCGACGCGAACGCCGTCGTCGTCAGCGTCGACTACCGCCTCGCCCCCGAGGCTGCGTTCCCGGCCGCGGTCGAGGACAGCTACGCCGCGCTGACCTGGGTCAGCACCACCATCGCCGACTACGGCGGCGACGCCGCCCGCGTGGTCGTCGGCGGTGACAGCGCGGGCGGCAACCTGGCCGCGGTGTGCGCGCAGCTCGCGCTGGCCGACGGACTGCCGCTGGCGGGTCAGCTGCTCGTCTACCCGGCCGTGGACATGGCCGGCGAGTACGGCTCGCGCAGCGAGAACGGCGACGGGTACTTCCTCACCCTCGCCGACGTCGAGTGGTTCGCCGAGCACTACACCGGCATCGCCGGCGGGCAGGGCGCGTTGGCCGACGCCGCCGTGGCCGGCTTCGCCGCCGACCCGCGGCTGTCGCCGATCCGCGCGGCGAGCCTGTCGGGCCTCCCCCCGGCGGTGGTCGCCACCGCCGAGTTCGACCCGCTGCGAGACGAGGGCAACGCCTACGCCGACGCCTTGCGCAGCGCCGGCGTGGAGGTCACGCACCGGCAGTTCGCCGGCCTGATCCACGGCTTCTACGGTCTCGAGCAGTTCAGCCCGGCCGTCGCCGACGCGACGTCCTGGATCAACGCGCAGGTCGCGACGCTGCTCGCCTGACCGCGTCGCGCCTTATCCCAGGACGTTGTTCGGGTCGTAGATGACCACGGTGCCGGCGATGACGTCGGGAAGCGTCTGCCGCTTGCCGGTGACCAGGAACATGATGAATGAGACGAGCAGCGTGATGAAGCTCAGAATGCTCTGGACGATGCCGCCGACGATGTCGCGAAGCGCCATCGTGCCGAACGTAGCGAGCCGGCCGTCCGCCGGCTTGTAGCACTTCATCTTCAGGACCTTGAGCGCCGGCGAGGTGCCATTGCCCCACACGACCAGGCCCCAGATCAGGTAGCCGATCACCAGCGTCACGATGACCAGCGGGATGGCCAGGAAGTAGGCGCCGATCCGCCGGCCGTGGCTGGCGAGCTCGACACCGTTCGGCAGCGTCAGCCCGGTCTCGGGGTGGAAGTAGTAACCGGGAGGCGCCCCGCCGGTCGGCGCGGTCGGGGCCGGCGGGTAATAGGCTCCCGGTTGGCCGAACTGGCCGGTCGCACCCGGCTGCCCGTAGTTCGGCGGCGGTGGCGGGAAACCGCCCTGCGGCTGGTTTTGCGGGGCGTTCTGCCACCCGTCGTCAGGCCCGTTCTGCGGCTTACTGAAGTCGGTCACCGGCGTGCTCCGTCTCGGCTCGGGTATCGGTCAGCGAGGACCGTAGCGCAGTGTCGCTAGGTCGTGGTGGCAACACCGAGCGGGTTGATCGAGTAGCCCGAGAAGACGGAACTCAGCGAGCCGACGTTGAGTCGCTTCTGCACGAGCTCCCCGAGCACGTCGAAGGGGCTGTTCAGCCCGGGGACGTCGCCGCCGTCCAGGCTGGCCGGCGTCAGCTTGTTCCACCTGCCGAACACCGAGCTGCTCGACAGCCCGCCGCCGAGCAGCCACATCACGCTGCCGTGGCCGTGGTCGGTGCCGCCGCTGTCGTTCATGGCCACCCGCCGGCCGAACTCGGTCATGACCACGACGGTGACGCGCCGGCGGCGGGTCGGGCCGAGGTCGTCCATGAACGCGCGCAGCGCGGCGGCCGCCGAGGCGAGGTTGGCGTCGAGGTCGTGCGCCTCGTCGGTGTGGGTGTCCCACCCGCCGACGTCGACGGTGGCGACCTGCATACCGACCTCGGCCTTGAGGATGGCCGCGAGGTCCTTCAGCGCGTTGCCGAACGAGCCGCTGGGGTAGGCGGTGGTCGTGGCCGGCTTGCTGCGGATGGTGGCCGCGGTGTTCAGCGCCGCGAGCATGCCGGGCACGTCGGCCGCCAGCGGGTCGCCGACCCCGCGGTACAGCACTTGCAGCGCCTGCTGCGCCGCAGCGCTGTGACTGTCCGAGATCGGGAACGTGAAGTTTTTGATGGACGACAGCGTCAGCGAGGGCGCGGGGCCGGCGAGCGACATCGGCGCCGCCGAGCCCTCGCTGACGGCCCGGAACGTGGTCCCGGTGCCGAGCTGGGTCAGCGTCCGGTCGAGCCAGCCGCTCGTCGCGGTGTCCGAGCCGCCCTTCTCCAGGTACTGCTGCGCCTGGAAGTGGCTGCGACTGATGCCCGGCGACGACACGGCCGGCACGAACGCGAGCTCGCCGGTGTTCCACAGCCCGTCGTAGAGCGGCTTGAGGTTCTTGTTCAGGCCCCAGCCCGACGTCCCGGGCAGCGCGACGAGGTCGGCGCCGGCCGGCACCAGGCCGCCCCGCACCGTCTTGAGGTAGTCGATGCCCAGGTCGGCGGAGTTCGGCACGAGGATCCGCAGCCCGTCGGCCGCCCCGCGCAGGAACACCACCACCAGGCTCCTGTCGGCCGTCGAGGCGGACGCGCTGAACGCGGCGCGGCTGGTGACGAGCTGGGTCCCGAGCGCGGCGACGCCGGCCATGCCCGCGCCGGCGAGGAACCGGCGACGCGTCCAGCCGCCGGTGCCCCACGCGTCGTCCTGGGCCGCGAGCTCGCGGCTGACATCCTCGGCGCGCCGGCGCAGGATGCTGTCGAAGGTGGCGGTCATGTCGTTCCTCTCGAGAAAGTGCAGGGCGTCAGCGCAAGGCGTGGTGTGGGCCGTCGAGAATGAGGCCGGCGAGAGTCGGGGCCATCCAGCGCAGGACCGACCGCGACATCGCCGTCGAGGACGGCTCGCCGAGGAAGGTCTGCAGCGCCGCCTGGTGCGCGGCCGAGAACGTCATCCCGGTCAGGCGCCGGGTCATCGCGCCGATCGCCTCGCCGCTGGTCGCCGGTGCCGTACCGCCGTAGAGCGACGTCACCTCGGGTGCGGGCAGGCCGCCCCACCAGCCGCCGGCCATACCCGAATGCATGTTCCAGAGCTGCAGCAGCGTGCCCGACGACCGCCAGGAGTTCGCGTCGTCGGGGTAGCCGTTGGGCGCGGACCAGTCGAGCGGCCGGTTCCCGACGTTGTAGGTCATCCAGTTCAGGGTGTCGAGAGCGCCGGACATCGACGTCGGGGTGAGGTCGAGCAGCCGGATCGTGGCCACGATGTTCTCGGTCGGGCGACGGATCTTCTTGCCCCGGGACTCCCAGAACTCGGTGGAGCGCAGGATCGTCGAGACCATCGGCAGGATCCGTGTCCCGCTGGCGGTGTAGGCCGCAGCCACGGCCGCGACCAGGTCCGCCGACGGGTGGTCGCTGACGAGTCGGACGCAGAGCTTCTGCGCGAGATGCTTCGCGGTGGCCGAGTGCGTGGCCAGGTAGCGCAGCAGCGCGTCGCCGGCCTTCTCGCCGTTCGCGGCCGAACTGTTGGCAGTGCTGAAACCCAGGACCGTCACCCGTCCCGTGGCGTGGATGGAGTCGTCGTAGACGTAGTGGTTGTTGGCGTTGAGCGTGCGGCCGGTGAGCAATCGGGCGGCGTTCTTGACGTCGTTCTCGGAGTAGATGCGCCCGACGGTGTGCATCTCCATGAGCTCGCGGCCGTAGTTCTCGTTCACCGCGGTCTTGTCGGACTGCGCGAGGTTGAGCGAGAGCAGCATGGCCGGGTTCTTGGCCGAGGCCAGGAGCATGTCGGTGAACGAGCCCATGGCGTGCGGGCGGATGACGTCCCGGTCGAAGGTGTGCCGGGTGACCCACAGGTCGCCGTTGTGGTTCGGGACGTTGAGGTGGTTGCTGAAGAAGTCCACCAGGACCTCGTAGAGCTGGGCCTCGCTCCAGGCCTGCAGGCCGATGGTCACCCGGCTGAGCTGGTCCATGGCGTCCCAGCCGTACTGGTTGCCGTTCGCGGCCAGCGCGGCGCGCACGTCGAACGGAGTCAGCGACAGCAGCGGGCCCTGGGCGGCGACGGCCGCATTGCCCGAGTAACCCTGGTAGCGGGCGCCCGCCGCGACCTGGGTGGTGTACCAGGCGTCCGGACCGGTCCTGGTCAGGGCAGCCCGGCCAGCCGTGGTGGGGCCGAACGCACAGCGCGAGAGCAGGTGGTTGACCGGATCCCAGACCAACGGAGCCGCCGCCGTGCGTACGGCGTTCGCCTGGGCCAGCGCGATGGTGGGCCAGATGCGGATGGACACGGTGGGCCTTTCGAGCCGGACGACGCCCCCGCGTTCGATGTGAGGTTAGCGTAAAGTCGTAGAGAGGCAAAGGTCCCGGACCGAGAAAGTCGAACGTCCCGACGCCGGGGTGTCGTGCCCCCAAATATCCGGCGTTAGCGGGCTTTGTCCGACGGCTAGGTTGACGACATGACTACAGCTGCGTCGGGTCAGGCGGCCACGGCAACCATCGGCGTCACGGGGCTTGCGGTCATGGGCCGCAACCTCGCCCGCAATCTGGCGCGGCACGGGCACACCGTCGCCCTGCACAACCGCTCCCCCGAGCGCACTCGCTCGCTGGTGGAGCAGCACGGCGACGAGGGCGCGTTCGTCCCTGCGGAGTCGATGGCCGACTTCGTGGCATCGCTGACCTCGCCGCGCGCGATCATCATCATGGTCAAGGCCGGCGGCCCGACCGACGCCGTCATCGACGAGCTGGTGCCGCTGCTGGACACCGACGACATCATCGTCGACTGCGGCAACGCCCACTACGCCGATACCCAGCGCCGCGAGCAGCAATTGTCGCAGCGCGGCATCCACTTCGTCGGCTGCGGCGTCTCCGGCGGCGAGGAGGGCGCCCTGCTCGGGCCGTCGATCATGCCCGGCGGGTCCGAGCACTCCTACGCCAAGCTCGGCCCGATCTTCACCTCCATCGCGGCGTCGGTCGACGACACCCCGTGCTGCGTGCACGTCGGGCCCGGCGCGGCCGGACACTTCGTCAAGATGGTGCACAACGGCATCGAGTACGCCGACATGCAGCTCATCGCCGAGGCCTACGACCTGCTGCGCGCCGGCCTCGGCGCGTCACCGGGCGAGATCGCCCAGATCTTCCGCACCTGGAACTCCGGCGATCTGGAGTCCTTCCTGATCGAGATCACCGCCGACGTCCTCGCCCAGACCGACGACGAGACCGGACAACCGTTCGTCGACGTCGTGCTCGACCAGGCCGAGCAGAAGGGCACCGGCCGCTGGACGGTGCAGTCGGCGCTCGACCTCGGCGTGCCGATCACCGGCATCGCCGAGGCGACGTTCGCCCGGGCGCTGTCCGGCCACGCAGAGCAGCGTGTCCCGGCGCAGGAGGCGTTCGGTTCCGAGATCGGCGACCTGCACATCACCGACCGCGACGCGTTCATCGAGGACGTCCGCCTCGCGCTCTACGCCTCCAAGGTGGTGGCCTACGCGCAGGGCTTCGACCACATCAAGGCCGGGTCGGGCGAATACGACTGGCACGTGGACCCGGGCGCCATGGCGACCATCTGGCGCGGCGGTTGCATCATCAGGGCCCGGTTCCTCAACCGCATCCGCGACGCCTACGCCGACGATCCCGAGCTGGCGACCTTGCTCGTCGCGCCCTACTTCGCCGACGCGGTGCGCACCGGGGTGGCGGCATGGCGCCGCGTGGTGGTGCAGGCTGCGCAGAGCGGTATCCCCGTCCCGGCGTTCGCGTCGTCGCTGGCCTACTACGACGGGCTGCGCCGCGACCGACTGCCGGCCGCGCTCATCCAGGGGCTGCGCGACAACTTCGGCGCGCACACCTACAAGCGCGTCGACCGCGAGGGCGCCTTCCACGTCGAGTGGGCCGGCGACAAAATGCAGCACGATGCCTGACCCCGCCCGGCCCTGAGGACGAGCGGGGCCCGCCGCGCCCGGGGTCAGTGTGAGCGCTCGTCGAGGTCGTGCAGGTCGTCGCCCTCGTCGGTGCGCACGACGTCGCGGGGCGGCGCCTCGGCCGGCTCGTCCTGGGGTGCGGGGTTTCCGGCGGCGACGTAGCGCCGGGGGGTATCCACGCCCCGGCGCGGGGGTTCGGGCGTCCACGCCGTGGCCGTGCCGCCGGCCACCGGCTGGGGTTCGGGTTCGGGTTCGGGTT